>WJJD01000068.1 GCA_014729915.1 Candidatus Woesearchaeota archaeon
AGATGAAGTAACAGGAACAGTATAATTAATTGAGACAGTTCCTGAAGAGCCTGTTGTAATGCTTGGTGAATCAACAACTAAAGTACCTGCTTCATTAAAAACCTTGAGAGGGACATTTTCATTTGCAGCAGGTGTTTTTGTGCCATTTGCATCAACATCATTTACAGTTATAGTAATTGTTACATTTTCTCCGGGCTCATAGATGAATTTATCAGTTTCAACCTTGTATTCCCTTTCAGGTTCAACATAGAAAAATGCTGCTCCGACTGTCGGCGGGATCAACGGGTCAACATTATATAAGTAAGAAATGACACTGTATTTTCCTGAAATTGAAGTTCCGGTATAGTCTGAAGAGGTGAATTTTCCAGAGGAGTCTGTTGTCAGGTTTTGATCATGGAGCACACTTACATCTCCGTTAGGATCTACTATCCTGACAGTTAAATCCCTTCCAGAGAGTGCGGTTCCTGAACCTGTATCAATCGCCTTTCCTCCTATTGTGACATTCTCATTTGTCTCAAAGTGAGCAGTAGGCTTCACCCATACTTGAAGGCTGTCTCCTGCGGATACAAAAAATGATGCTGTTATCAGACAAAAAAAAATTATCATTACTATTCTCTTTTTCATTATAACTCCCACCTCTCAAGGAATTTTATTTTTAAACTAAATAATACAAAATAAAGAATTCTATTGTTATGTATCTTGTAAATGTGTATTTTTTCTCCCTCTTTTAAAATAGTCTATTTCTAATTTTGGTGAAATAGTATATAAATGTTTTTGACTATATCACAGTAAAAAAAAGTAAACTGTGCTGCGGTTGCGAGTTTTGTGAATTGATTTGTATCTGTACGTATCAGAATATATATTAAAATTTCTGATAAAGATCCAAACCCAAAAAAATTTCTGCAGGAAATCTACAAAGCAAAAAATTTAAATAGTCTAATTCTGATTATCAGTAATATTTACTTAAAATAAGTAAAATAATATTAATTTCAGAAAAAAATTCTGAATTTCAGAAAAAATTTAAAATTGAATATTCACCGGCAATGAAAAAATATCCAAAAATAGTACAGGCTGACAAAAGAGGACAAATTGTTATACCTAAGGATATCAGGGATGAGCTTGATATTGATGAATCAACCGGATTTATTATCTATTCTATTTCTGAGGAAGGAATCCTTCTTAAAAAAGTACAGCCTGATGAACTTTCAGAAGATGATCCGATTGTAAAAAAAATTAAAAAGAAATCAAAAAAATTAGAAATTGATCCGAAAAATATTGATAAGACAATTAAGCAGTATAAAAAAACAAAAAAAGGAAAGCTTGAGATAATATGATAAACAATAATGATGTAAGAAAAAGAAGGATTTTCATAACATTATTCTTAATTGTATTTGCATCATTATTCTTAACATCAGAAGTTTATTCCGGAAACAATGACCAGAATGATACTAACCAAACCCAGTGTGATAATTACATGGGAGAGACTTTTTGCGCAGGATCTTCCTGCTACAGCACTGACTGGTACTGGGATGATTCCCTTCCAAATATTGACGGCTCATATTATATTGCATGCTGCGGTGATGATGATAATGAGAATTTTGCGTATTTTGATGCGTATGATCCCAACAACAACTGCAATGATATTATAAGCAATGATTGTGTTGGTCAGGGTGACGATGCATCTGATGCCAACTGCTGCGACTCCTCAAATGATTGTGTATTGAACGGTTATTGCTATTCTGATGCTGACGGCTATTCACAAGAAATTGATATTGACGGGGACGGAGTTTACGGAGAATACTGCACTGTCGGAACATGGAGGGATTGTGATTCCTCACAACCAGCATGCCAGGCATCCTACTGCGGGAACAGAGAATGGATTATATCAGGAGAGAGCAGTATACATGGAGAATACAATGATTTAGTTTCTGAAGAGTGCTGCGGTGATGATTCTGGTGAATACAACCTGTCCAGAAGAGCAGGCTCTTCTTTTACTGGAATTTCTTCAGATAACAGTGACAAGGCCTGCTGTGATTCCCAGGAAGACTGTATTTTCAACAATGTGTGCTATGATGACAACAGTAGTTTTGATGTTGACAGTGACGGTGATAATGATTACTGCGGCTCAGGAGAATGGTTTGACTGCTCAATTGACAGCCACTGCTCATCTGGTTTTAATTGTTCAAATAACATCTGTGTAAATGAAAACATACCTGATAAGCCTGTTTTGTGGACAGGCCTTGAGCTTACATCATCATCTTCAGCTGATATAATCGGCTATTCAAATGAATCAGTTGCAAATGTAACAATTGATGTCTTAAGTTCCTCTCTAGAAGTTGTCCACTACAATGAAAACATCTCATTGAATTCAACATTAATCGGAAGCGCTCTAACAGCAACTTCAAAAACAAGAGGCACAAATAAGATTTCAGTTCCTGATTCAGCAGAAAATAAACTTAATTTTGCTGAGGGCAATTTTATTGATTTTGCAAACCACGATAAGGAATATCTTTTAAGATACCATATCAACAGGCAGGATGATATCGGAGATAGTCTACAGCTGAATTTATCTGGTAATCTGGAACAGGATGTACCTTCAGGAGTTAAAGTATGGTCTTATGATACTCTGCATCCCACGGGCTGGTTTAATATTTCAATAAGTCTTTTTACAGGAAATAACAACATATCTGTCCAGGTAATTGACAGTCTCGGAAATGAGGGTTTAGCATCCTACATCACAATATTTTATGATACAGAAGATCCGAAAATAAACACTTCTGAGATAAATTCACCTACAAACAATGCTGATCTGGATTTTATAGTCTCTGATAATTATGAAGCAAATATCTCAACATTAAATATCAATGTTACAAATGCAAGCAGCACATACAGATATTATTATGACTCTAATATAACCTGTTATAAATTAGGAAATTCTTATCAGTGCACAATTGAATTCTTACAGGAACAGGGAACATATAACCTTTTCTTTAGTGTCAATGACTTGATTGGGCGAAATAATATCTCAACTATATCTGACTTTATATATGATTCTTCTCCGGGAACAATTGCATCAGTTACTGATTCTGGAGAACTTACAAATTCAAAAGTACTTAATGCGACATGGACAGATATGCAGGAAAGCCTTTCTGAAACTGATTATTATGAATATTGTATTGGAACATCATCTTATCCTTCTTCAGGATATAATTCTATTGTTTCCTGGACACAGACTAATTTTACAAATATAAGTGCCGGACCATTAGATCTTATGCATGGCAGTGAATACTTTTTTAATGTCCGGGGAAAAAACACAGCTGGAAGCTATTCTAATGTTATCTCTTCAGACGGAATAATATATATTGACAATACTCCTGCATCTATTTCTTATATCTATGATTCAGGAGACTACACAGGATCTGATTCAGAATTAGCTTTAAGATGGAATGCAAGCGATCCTGAATCAGAAATAACTGAGTACGAGCTTATTGTGGGAACTGCACCTTATCCTGAAGAAAACTGGTATGGTGTGCATTCAGAAACGATTGATGGAATATATAATCAGACAGTACTTGACGTTTCCCTGTCCCATAACCAGATATATTATGCAACGATAAGAGCAAAAAACGGATACGGGGACTGGTCCCAGAGAAAATCAACAGACGGAATTACTGTTGATACAACACCTCCTAGAAACGGATGGCTGAATTATTCAAAATCAAGCCCAAATTCAAATGAGATAAATCTTAAGTTCAGCCAGGGAAGTGATCCTGAGTCAGGCATATGGAAAGCAGAGCTCTGGTACGCTGCAGTTGATTATGAAAACGGAGAATGCTCAGGAACATACTTATATAATAATTTTATAATTGATGTGACCAGCCAGAATGAGTATGATTATACAGCAATAAACGGCAGGTGCTACAGGTTCCAGTTAAGAGTATACAACTATGCTAATCTTACAACTGAATATTATTATTTTGAGAATGTAGTCAACGGTACTGTAGAACTAGACACAACTCCACCGTTAGGATTCAATGTAACTGATGACGGTGCTGTAACAAACAATGGTACAAAACTACATGCAAGATGGAACAGAACAACAGATCCTGAATCAGAAATATCACATTTCGAATACAGGATAAGATACAGTTTTAACTCAGGATCTTTAATCCAAGCAGTTCCCTGGACAGACGTAGGAGATAATATATCAGCAACACATTATTTTAATCTTAACCATTCAAATCTCACACATCAATACAAGTATTTCTTTGAGGTAAAAGCAGTTAACTCAGCAAATGTTACAAGAACAGAAACAAGCAATGGAATATTATATATGGATATTTATCCCCCTAATACAAATTTAATAAATGTTGGACGAGATACCACTACCCCTTACAAAGATTATACTTTCAGGAATATTTCAATAAATGTTTCCGGAGAAAAGGATATGAGGTGCGTTTACTCTCAAGAGGATATTGATTATTCTGATTCAGCAGATTCCTGTACAACTACAGGAAATATTTCTGTATGCACTATTGAAATCCTCAGCTCAGGAAATTATACTTATCATATTGTCTGCGAGGACGTGTATGGAAACGGACAGGATTTTCAGGAAAATCTTGATATAAATTTTGAGTCCATTGTTGTAACACCTGTCACACAGACAATTTCTGTTGGCTCTGATGAAAAAATTTTTGTTGACTACCTTCTTGCATCCGGGGAGATTTATCTTAAGACTTTTTCAGATACACAGATCCAGGAGGAGCTTGCACGTGAATTTAATTATGATATTATCTTTAAAAACAATGCATCAACATTTTTTCTTAAAATGAGTGATGTTGATATTGACAACAATCTTAACTTAGATATTAACGGGTCTTATCATGATCTCTCTGGAATAGATAATCTTAACAGGGATATCGGATCATCACGAAGATACAAGCCAAAACTAGCCTATGCATTTGAGATAAATGGAGAAGATTACTCATCTGATTATGTAATTACTCTGAATTATTCATCTGTCTCAATATCAAATGATAATGCAGTGTTAGTCTATAAATTCGGATATGATTTTTCTGATAATGAGATAAGTTACAGTGATTATGACCTGCTTTATTATGAGCTTGATAATAATAAGGATCTTGCTACTGTCAATTTTTCAGTCAGTGAAAATTCTATCTATGTTCTTGTTGAGGATTCACAGATGCCTGAAATCTGCAATGACAACATTGACAATGACGGTGACGGTAAAATTGATGAAGGGTGCCAAAGCCAGTCTCCGGGAGGAGGTGTTGACGATGATGATCCCGGAGGAGGCTCAGGAAGCTCGGGTGGATCATGGGCGGATTCTGATGAAACTGAAACTGAACAAGATAACAATTATATTACTGATAAGGACTGGAAATTCGGAACATGTTATGACAACTTAAAAAACCAGGACGAGACAGATGTTGACTGCGGAGGGATTTGCGCAGAAAATGATCTCACAAAAAAATGTGATGATGATAAAACCTGCAGAACATCCTTTGATTGTCTCAGCGGTAAATGCCATCCGGAAAAAAAGATCTGCTATACCCCGACATGCAATGACAATGAGAAAAACCAGGGAGAAGAGGATGTTGACTGCGGAGGGCCCTGCAGACCGTGCCCTACATGTGATGATGGTCTCAAAAACCAGGGAGAAACTGGTATTGACTGCGGAGGGCCCTGTGACGCCTGCCCTACATGTTTTGACGGTATATTAAACCAGGATGAGGTTGAAATTGACTGCGGCGGTGTCTGCAAAGTTTGCCCTTCCCAGGAAAGCCCGGGAATTGCATCTTTACTTCCTTTGGTTATATTCGGAATAATCCTTGTCGGAGGAGCATTTACCGGCATGTTAATTATTAAGAAGCACAAGTCAAAAAGCAAGCCGATTTATACTCCGCAAAAAAGTATTTCTGAGCCAAAAAAGCCTGTTGAGCCGGAGCCTTTTGAAATGACAGGAGCAATGCTCATGAAATTGTTGAATTACTCCAATTTCCTGATAAAAAATGACATTTCTCAAAAAGACATAAGGACAAAACTTTTAAATCTTGGATGGCCTGAGCAGGCAGTTGATGCGACTATGCAGAATCTGGGAAATCCTGACTACATACAGCATCTGCATGAATTAGATGAATACATCAGCAATAATCTTGACGGACTAAAAACTAATGAGATAAAAGAAAAACTAAAGATGTCAAAATGGGATGACATCGATGTTGATCTTGTGCTTAGCAATGCACACAATATTGAGGATGTTTCTTCAATAAAAAAATTCATAAACTACGAGCTAATTAAATCAGAAAATGACAGCAAGATTAAAAATGTGCTCTGCAATGCAGGATGGCCCGAAAAGATTGTAGAAAAAGAATTGCTGGCTCAGAAAAATTCTGTTAAAAAAGATCGGGCAATGATTGAATATTCAGTTTTGAATCTCTTTGAACAAGGAAAAAGCCGTCAGAAAATAAAAAAAATTTTGAAAAACAAAGGATTCAATATGGACATTGTTGACCTTGTAATGCTTGATAAGTTTGACAAAGATAAAAACATAGAAAAAATCAGGAACTTTGTCAACATGCGTCTTTTAAAAGGTGATTCTGTTGACGAGATTAAAAAGACACTGATAAATGCTGAATGGAGCATAGATGTTATTGACAGGATCATACATGACAATTTCAGAAAGAATGATCTTAAGTATCTTATTGCACTTGATTCATATATCAAAAGGGCATTTGAAAAGGGCTACACTAAAAAGATTCTTACAAACAAGCTCTTAAAAAGCAACTGGGCTGAAGAATACATCGACATGGTCATGCTTAAAGTCCATATAGTTGATGATAAGCTTGACAAAGTGAAAAAATACATAAATTTAAGGCTTGAGAAAGGAGACTCAAGGAAAAAGATAACTAATCTTCTTGTCAAGGTAGGATGGGCAAGAAATGTTGTAAAAGACATATTCGAGAACAAATAAATGAGCTGGACTTACTTTTGAAAAAAGAAACTCAGGTACTGAAAATGGAGATTATTGTTAGCATATTAATAATGAAAAATTACCTTTGATTGCTGGTTACATATGCCCTTTCAAAATTTGCGGATGCAAATTTTGAATCAGGATCCTCCCCTGCTCTCTCCAAAAGCAATTCCCTGTCCTATCATATGTGCAACTCTTATCGGTTCAGGAATGTAAGAATGGGTTGTTGAGATATCAATAATATTTTTAGCTTGATTTTCATCTATGCCTGTTTTCTGAAAGTATATTTTTTTATGGGGAAAAATCTTTCCTGCTTTTTCTATTATTCCTATCTTTTCTTCCATATTGATTTTTCTTAATGTTTGTTTTATTTTTCTTTTATTAGGATAGTGTCTCATTATGACAATCACAGGAATCTTTGTATTTTTATTGAGTTTTTTTATGTCAACAATATTAAATCCTGCTAAAGCAATGCCGTCAAGAAAAACTGCTCTTATCTGTGTGTAGAATTTTGAATTTATTATCATGTTTGTTAATTTTTCTGTTGAATTATTGCCGTCCACATCAACTTCTATTGAAAGGATCCCGTCCATGAAATCTCCTCCCCGAAATACAGTTCCAATTACACGGGTTTTTTTATCCCTGAATTTGTCAAACGGAGAATCATCAATCCCAATGATTCGTATTTGGTTTTTCATAAAGATTTCATAATTGAATGATTTATTAAAGGTTACGGAACCTTATCGAACTTGGCCATGCTTATACCTCAAAAATATTACAAATGATTTTAGACAGGATAAAAAAAAATAAGCCCGTTGTTGCATTTATTTTTTATTGCTCATATCCTGTTTTTGGAAAAAAAATCTGCATGTTTCTCTTGCTCACTTCATTATCCGGCATATGGACATTTTTTCAATATAGTTTCAGATAAGTGCTATGATTTTCTTTTTACCTGCATTTATATTTTCAATTGAGCTATATTATCGGGTAAAACAATTAAGCATTGTTTTTGCAGTGTTTCTTGGGGGGCATGTTCTAAAAGAGAAACATAAAATTATAAGATTTTCAGCTTCATTACTGATATTTATAGGTGCATTTTTAATTGCCTTGGCAGAATAAAACTAATGAAAACTTTGAAATCCAAGGGAGTCATGAAATAATCCAAAGATTCACAATAAAACCAATAATGCATCCGAAGCATAATAATGAAATAAAAGAGAATAGTTTAAGTATTTATTTTGTATTCAAAAGAAAATATGAAAAAACAAAAAAAAATTTCACAACAAATTATTTAAAAATCCATGCTTTCCCACAAAATCATGAAACCGATTAAAAAAATACTAATCTCCGGCAATAAGAAATATTATGTTAGAGACCTTGACAGGGATTATCATACTGAACTTGGATTTATCAGAAAAGAAGATCTTAAGAATGCAAAGCCCGGAGAAAAAATCATGAGCAACACAGGAAATGAATTTTTTCTTTTTGAGCCGTTTTTTATAGATAAATACAAGAAGATAAAAAGAGGAGCGCAGATAATCTCAAGAAAAGATGTCGGCTTTATGATTACAGAAGCAGGTTTAAATAAGGATTCTGTTGTTCTTGATGCAGGATCTGGTTCAGGAGCGCTTTGCTGCTACCTTGCTAAGATATGCAAAAAAGTCTACAGCTATGAGATAAGAGAGGATTTTTTTAACAAAGTCAAAAAAAATATTGATTTTTTGCAGCTTGGAAATATTGAGCTTAAAAACAAGGATATCTATCAAGGAATAGATGAAAAAGAGCTTGACTGCATCATGCTTGATCTTCCTGAACCCTGGAAAGTTGTAGATCACGCAGATTCTTCATTAAAGACAGGAGGTTTTTTAATTTCATATTCCCCATGCATACCGCAGGTCATGGATTTTGTTGATTCACTTACAGAGAATTTTCTTCATCTTAAGACAGTTGAGATAAAAGAGAGAAAATGGGAGATAAGAAAAAGAAAGGTCAGACCAAAGACAAGGCAGCTGGGGCATACAGGGTTTATTAGTTTTACAAGAAAGATCAGATGAAAAAATAATCAATGTGAGCTGTGAAATTATAAATTACACTCCATTAAATTATGGCAATATTTTACTTTAAATTCACAGTGCATCCATGCTTCGCCTACAGCAGAGCTGAATCTAGCTGGATTTAATTTTTTCATTTTTTTATATTTCTTAACTAGAAAAATCTTTCGCTGTGCTAACATTATTCAAAAGTTGCCACTGTTTCTTGAACAGTGGAAAGTTTTGAATTCTATAACTACATTATTTTAAAAAAAATATTACATTAATAACTTATTGTTTTCCTTTGCTTTTTTAGACCTTTTAAAAAAATCCTTACAACCAACAAAGAGAACCCAAATTTTTTTAATCACATAAATTTTGTCTAATTAACAGATGAAATCAAAGCTGAAATTCAGGGCGCATGTGAAGATTCTTCAGTTCATTGAAGAACTGGATTACGGCTGCGGAAAGAATCTTCTCTGTGATGTTCTCACAGGAAAAAAGACAAAACAGATAAAAAGGCTTAATCTTGACAAAAAAATTCTTCATGGTTCTCTTGCCTTATATGATAAAAAAGATGTGATGGGATTAATCAACCTTCTTCTCCATAAGAAATATATCAGGTATCAAAGACCTAAGGGAAAGTATTTCAAGATCCTTAAGCTTACAGAAAAAGGAAAAAAGGAACTAAATGAACCGCATGATACTGAAGATCTGAAAAGCTCAATAAACAACTCCTTTAAGATAGAAAAAATAACTGAAGAAGACAAAAAGATTTTTTGCAAACTTGGAGCATGCCTTGAGGATATTTCTGATGAGCAAAAAAAAGCTGTAATTGAAAAGAACAGCAGGATTCTCTGTATTGCAGGAGCAGGTTCAGGAAAGACAACTGTACTTACAAAAAGGATATGGTTTTTAACAAACTTCAGAAATGTGCCCCAGGAAAAAATACTTGCAATAACCTTTACAAGAAAAGCAAGAAAACAGATGAGATATCAACTTGAAAAATTAATCCCGGGAAATAGGATAAATGTCGAAACTTTCAATTCTTTTTCAGAAAAAGTCTTAAGAAAGCACAAAGACCTGATATATGATAAAGAGTTCAAAGTCCTGGGATTTAAGGAAAAGAAAAACCTCTTGTTCCAGATCTTAAAAGAAAAAGATTATTCAGCTGAAGATGCAATCGACCTATACTTTTCTGAAAAAAAAGTATCAAAGGATGATGAAGTGAGTCTGTTTTTAAGGTTTATGTATGACATCTTTTCTGTTCTTGATTATCAGAGAAACAACAGAATGACACAAGATCAGCTTATCAGGGATCTGCATGCTTACAAGAATAAGAGACTTGGTAAATTTTTGGCTGAGGTCATTTCAAAGATCGAATTTTACAAGCAGAAACTCGGTTATAGAGATTTTACTGACCAGATTGTCCACACCTTAGAATTTTTCAATAATAATAAAGAGATGATCCCTGATTTTTCCCATATCCTTGTTGATGAGTATCAGGATGTAAATGACATGCAGATAGAATTAATTGATACTTTATCTCCTGATAACCTGTTTGTTGTGGGAGATCCCAGGCAGAGCATATACGGATGGAGAGGTTCAAGGATCTCTCACATTCTCGGGTTTTCTAAAAAATATGATAATGGATGTATATTGCAGTTGACAAAAAACTTCAGGTCAGACGATCATATCGTTGATGTGATTAATGCTGTAATTTCTCCAATGAAACTTCCTGATCTTAATGCCCACAAAGACAAAAATAAAGATTCTGTTGTGCTTGTTGAGCATGATTCTGAGAAAACAGAGATGGAATTTGTTGTGCAGAGCATCCTTGCCCAGGAGATTAAAAGAAAAGAGATCTTTATATTAGCAAGGACAAATTCACAGCTTGATAAGATCGAGCCCATGTTGAGGAAAGCAAAGATAGGTTATGTAAAAAAGACAACAGGTTTTTCTTTAAGAAAATCAAGACCACCTAAAGATGATGAGATAACAATGTCAACAATACATGCCATAAAAGGGCTTGAGGCTGAGATTGTCTATGTATTAGGAGCAACAACAAAATATTTTCCATGCATTGCTAGTGACCATCCTGTCATGGAGATGCTCAAATTAAATAACTCCTATGATAAGTTTGATGAGGAACTAAGGGTATTTTATGTTGCACTTTCAAGGGCAAAGAGCAAATTGATAATAAACAACCACGGATCAAAATCCATCTTTTTTACAAAAAAAGCATTAAAACTTATTAAAAAGAAGATTGACCTGACCCAGCAGATAAAATGGAAATATTCGAAAAAGAAAAAGTTCAATGATGACAAAGGCTATGAGAAGTATTTTGTTTATTAAAAATTTTTGTTCAAAAATTTTTAATCAAATACTCTCATAAATTCTTTTTTATAAATATTTTTCTCACGTATAGAATCAATATAAAGTTTTAATTTTTCTTTTAGAATTTTCAATAATTCAGGTATATCTTCTCCAGATAAAATTAAACTTCCAGACGATGCTTAAACTCTTAATTTTGAATTTGAAATTAGTTTTGACATTGAATTAATTCCTTTATTTTTATAAAGGAGATTCACAAAATTAAAAGCTATATTAAAAACAGTCTCTTTGTCAAATTCTGTTGATTCTTTATCTATAATTGTATTATCTTCGTTTAAAAAATCCTTTGTAAAAGTTTTTGGATTGTTTCGTTTTTGTCATATTCTGTTTGAAACATCAGAATAACAATTTAATCCAATTAAAGGATCATAAAAATAAGCTTCATCAATATGTTCATAGGACTTAGGACAAAATAATTCTAATTATTAGGAGAAATAGTATAATTCCATTTGCTAGTTGCAGGTGGATAATTACAAACAGTAATTTTTAATCTTGTTTTATCAGAAAATTTTGTAGATAATTTTCCTTCTATTGTTTTTTTATTTGCTTTTAATGTGTATTTGTTTTTTTTTAAATACTCTTTTTCATTCAGATGTTTAGGTTTAATATCGGCTTTAAAATATCTTATCATCTGCTTTATTGCATCCTGTTTAGTTTTTAGTTCATGAACTAATTTATATTCAAAAAGTTGATCAAATCATGTGTTGCATAGACCTTAATCACGTCTTGCTCTTTGAGTTTCTTTTCATTGCTCCAAACAGGACAATTAAGATATGCATTATTAAATACTTCTAAACTTTTTGGCCATCTTTTCATTAATTTTTCTGCTTATTTCTTTTACATCTTTATCTGAAAGTGAACTTTTACTTGAAATCTTTTTTAGAATATCAATTTCTTTCACTTTCGCTTCAAATGCTTTTCTGGCCACAGCTGACCAATTTACCTCATCTAATTGATTCATCCTATCTCTCAAATCATCTGGTACTGAAACTGACATGGTTCCCATAATCTCACCTTATTATTTTTAATAATTATAATATAAATAATAAAATTAATATATAAACTTATCTAAAATTATTTAAAAACTGGTAAAATTTGCAATAAATTCCTTCTCTTTAAAAAAAACTATCATTCCTTCAATTTCAATCTCTCTCCGAAAATCCCGGTAACAAAAGACAGAACCGCTCCTGCAAAAAAATTAAAAACAATCAACATCCCCATATCAAGAAAAAACCCATCAGGATACATTGCTTTCAGATTTGAAACTCTGGGGTCAAAACTATAGTTTCCGGCAAAAAACAAAACATGGAATTCATGGAACAGATGATTAAATCCTGATATGTTGTAAACAACAAAAGCAAGGACCAGCAGGGTTATTGAACCGATCCCTGAAAAAAAAAGAATAGATGAAATGTTTTTCAAAAATTCCCTTTCCGATAATAAAAAAAACAATGACAAGATAAAAAAATAGATGCTCATAAGGTAAACTTTGTAAGAATTTTTTATCAGGTACTTCACATCCAACAGATGTGATTTTTCTTTTTCATTGAAAAACTCATTGTCCAATTGATTTTCTTCCATAAAATAGCCAATCAGGTTTTCTGTAACATCAATAGTCTTATCTTTTCCGAATAGATTGTATATATCATATTTCTCATATCCATTTTTATAAAAATCAATGTTATAAATTGAAATAAAAAGAGAGCTGAAAAAAATTATTATGATAAATAAAAGTGAGGAAAAAGAAATTAATAGTTTTCTTGTGTTCATAAAGTTTTAAAAAAGCAGTTTTTTTATATTAATATTTAATAACACTGTAACATTCTTACTCATCATCTCTCAAAGGCTCAATAAAAAATTGAACAGAGATCAATTTTTTATGAATAATAATACTTCCCTGAACTTTTCTGCTCCCTATCTTTAACTGAACCAGGCTTGTTTATCCTGGGCCTTCCGCTCTCATCCTCTCTTCTCAAGGTAAGCTCAATTTCTTCTAAGAGAGAATTCATGCCTTTCTCCATTGAGTAAGGACCTTCTGTCTTTCCTTTCACAGCGGGCTCTCCTGAAAAAACCAGGAGCCTGTCAGAAAGATAATCCAAAAACAGAAGATCATGATCAACAACCATGCATGAGATCTTTCTTTTCTCAACAATGTTTGCAATGATCTTTGAGACATTAAGTCTCTGCTCAACATCAAGATATGCTGAGGGCTCATCCAATAAAATAAGATCTGCCTTTTTTGACAAAGCTTCTGCAACCGCAACCTTCTGAAGCTCGCCTCCTGAAAGCTCATTTATCTTTTTCATGCACAATGGCTTTATATTCAAGGGCCTTATCAGATCGACCTGGTAATTTTTTATTGCATCTCTTAATACATTGATTACAAGCTCATCTGAATCATTGTCAATGTACTGGGGCTTATATGAGACCTTCACTCCCATGTCCAGTTCCTTTTTGTCAGGCTCAATCACTCCCGCAAGAATCTTTACAAAAGTTGTCTTTCCTATCCCGTTCTCCCCTAATACTCCGACTTTTTCATTGACAAAGAGCTCTCCTGGCTCTGCTTCAAGCTTAAAACTATCTAATTTTTTTGAAAATTCCGGCCATTTTATAAGAGAGAACCTTTCTGTGCTCTCAATTGGAGGCTTTATATCAAATTTGATCTTATGGTCGCGGAATCTGATATTCTCTTCTTTCAGGTATCCTTCAAGAAATGTGTTGATTCCGTTTTTAGCTGCTTTTACTGAAGAGACAACTCCATATGCTCCTGCTCTCCCATACATGATGTTTACAAGATCAGCCATGTAATCAAGAGCAATCAAATCGTGCTCAATAACAATTACAGAAGTTTCTTCATCAGCAAGCTCCCTGATAAACTTGGAAATTTTTAATCTCTGTTTTATGTCAAGGTATGATGTCAGCTCATCAAATATATAGAGATTTGCTTTTTTTAAGACTGTTGCTGCTATCGCAACCCTCTGCAGTTCTCCTCCTGAAACCTTTGCAATGTCAGAATCAAGGAGCTTTGTTAATTCCAGAGATTCAGCTATCTTGTCCAGTTCATTTTTCTCATCTACCTGCTCCAGCAATTCACGAACATTTCCTGAAAATTTCTTCGGGATCAGATCAACATGCTGAGGCTTGTAAGACACATTTATCTCCCCGTCTTTTAGCTTCTGGAAAAACAGCTGTGCCTCTGTTCCCTTGAAGTAATCTATCAGCTCATCAACACCTCCTTCTTTTCCTATTTTTGCAAAGTTTGGCTTTAATATTCCTGCAAGAATCTGTATTGCAGTTGATTTTCCGATGCCGTTAACACCGATTATTCCTGCAACCTTGCCAAAAACCGGAGTAGGAAGATTATACAATGCAAAACCATTTTTCTTGTACCTGTGTATTGGATCCTTGTCAAGCTCTTGGGGCAGATTGATTATCTTTATTGAATCAGGTGCCTGGTTTGCGCATATTCCGCAGCCAATGCATAGTTCTTCATCTATAAGAAGGTTCTTTCCCTCAAAATATATGCATTCCTTGCCTGCTCTGTTTACAGGGCATAAGCTCTGGATATATTTTTTCTTGTTCATATCCTTGAGCTTTGAGTTGTCAACAACTGCTATTCTTGCCATTTTCTATTTAAAATGGAGTTTCTGCAGATTTTTATAGGTTGTGATTAAAGGTAAATAGAAAGTCAGATACGGAAAATGGAGTTTTTTTTGTTAACATATTAATAGTTGAAAAATTTTCGTTGAATGTCCAAGATGAAATTTTTTTTGACATTTTACATTCATCATTAGCTGATTTATAGTCAATAAGAATAAGAATCATTGCTAAAATAGCAAAAAAAACCAGTATTCAACGAAAGTTTATTTTATGTTAACAAAAAAAATTTTCTATTGTACATTTTCCTCTGACTTTCTACTTACGATTAAAGGATGATGGGTACCGGGAATCAATTGAAGGGGCTGTCCGGAATACTCTAAAATGAAATATTTGATAAAAATAATATGGCGCGATAAAGTTTTGCGAAGCAAAATAAAATAGGATTTTTTCTTTAAAAAATCCGTCGCTGCCTATATTATTATTTTTTCAAATAGGTTTCATCAAAACAAATAAACATAAATACTGATTCATCTTAATTTAATCAATGGAATTAACCAGAGACAAAGCAGTTTATTGGGCTCCCAGAATACTTTCAATAAGCTTCATCCTGTTTTTTAGCATGTTTTCTTTAGATGTCTTTTCAGAAAATTACACTATTCTTGAAACATTTGCTGCTCTTTTTATGCACAATGTTCCAACATTCCTCTTAGTCTTTGCATTGATTATTGCTTGGAAAAAACAGGCTGCCGGAGGAATTTTATTTTTAATCCTGGGTTTAATATCTGTACTTTTATTCAGGACATACCAGGACCCGATAATTTTTTTGATTATATCAGTGCCAGTCATAGCCATAGGGCTTATGTTTATTTTCTTAAAAAAAAAATAAATTTTCATTGATTTCCGCAATGAGGACAGAAGGAAAGATCAATATATCTGATATACTTGCAGGCATTTGTCATTTTTTAAATTCCTGTAGGCAACTTTTTTCTTGTACTTCAAATAATAATACAAGGAAGCTCCAAAAAAAGGAAGCCCAAAAAGGAGTTTCAGAAAAAAAACCTTTAGCTTATACTATTTAAACATGATCAGTAATGTTCCTTCAATTTCTCATAAAATTCTTCATAGTTCTTAATGTTTGATAATGTAAGTTCAGCAGTCCTGCTTCCTGTTGTATTTACAATGATGTTTCCGTTTGAAAAAATCTTGTTTAAAAATCCCTGTGTCTTATTGATATGATCAAGCTTTGTAAAGACAACTGATTTCTGGCTTCTGTAAATGATTCCTTCCTCAAGATAGACCCTGTACTCCTGTATGACATATTTTTTATTTCTTATATATAATACAGTCAGAGGAAGTGTTATCGGAAGAAATGTTATCAAAGGAAATATTAAAACACTTACAAAAATCAAACCTGCAAGGGAATTTGCTAATGCAGGCCTTGCTTCAAGAATCTTTTCCTGTTTTCGATTAATTTCTTCTATTTCCTGTTTGGATGGCTTTTTATAAAAAATCATATCAATCAATTCTTCTTTTTGGCAAATGTCAGAAACTAAGCTTATTGTAAAGCTGTTTGAGATTGCTTTTCCTGATTTTTTTTGGCCTGCGCCAGAATGCTCGCCTGCTATATTGAATTTGATAGATCCTTTATTTGACATCGGGTATCTGCTGATCTTTATGTCCTTGACATTATCCAAAAGGCAGTAATAGAACTTCTTGAATAAAAATCCCTTCTGGAAGTAAACATAGTTTTCATAGATCTGAAGTTTTGAGAATTCATAGTATTTTTTATAGTAATAAATAAGAGCTGTTGCGACAATTAAAAGAAGCACGGCTAAAATTAAAAACAAAATCGAGACCAAAAAGCTTAATACAGCAAGTCCTGTTAAAATAATAAGACCGAGTGCTGGAAAAAAAATGTTTGCTTTAAACAGTTCTGAAATACTAAAATCAGATTCTAATCCATAGATTCTCTCTTCTTCTCTTATTCCTGTTTTTGCAAGCACATTTTCATACAGATTTTCCTGTTTTTTAACATTTGAAAAATTGATGTGATCTGATGATCCAATGGACCAGAAATTAATAGAGAAAGTATCAAACCAATTGTCTATAAAATTTTCTTTAAAGACAATTGCTGTTATTTTTTCATCTGTAAATTCTTTGTTTTTTGATGAAAGAAAACTGTATTTTTCTTCAAAGCTTTTTTTCCTGATAAGATATTTTGTTGAGACAACTTTGATAATACTGTTGGTAAAACCAAATATCCAGAATATAAAAAAGGGAAATAAAACCAAACTAAAGGGCAAAAGAATTAATCTGGGGATGAGTGTTCTTCTCATATCCATAGTTAATTCTTTTGTAAAATCTGCCTTAAAATCCTGTTTTTTTTCAATTTTTTCTGTCTTTTTCTGCATAGCTTCTTTTTTAACTGGAACTAAAGAATCATGCTTATCTATAAGCCTGTCAAGATTTTTTTCAAATTCTTTGCCGTTTTTTATGTTTTTAAAAAGAATTTCATGGCCTAGTCCCTGGCTGCTTAGTTTGACATCATACAACCCGAATATCTTGTCAACCAAGGTCTGTGTGATTGAAGAATCCGAAAGGTTCTCCATCGGAACAAACGAATAGTTTTTTGACAAAAACCCTTCAGAATACACTATGGTGTCATCATAGAGATGATAAACCCTGTTTTTTAAGTCCATGAAGTTAAGGATTGACCTGAAAAATAAGCCTAATAAAACAAGTCCACCAATTGAACCTGTTATGATAAAGTTAGTGAGAAGGAATTCATATAGTTCGGCTTTGCCTATGTATAACGGAACAAACACTACTGTAATTAATGCTGAAAAAAATCTGGCGAGTACCTCAAAAAACACTCCTAATTTGTTAGGCTTCTCCTCCTGGATAAGATCTTTTTTTTGAAGACTGAATCCATTAAACTGCATAAGCTCTTTTATATACTCATAATATTTTTGAGGATCATCTATTGCTGAGATAGTTACTTCTGTTGCACTTGTCCCTGCTGCTTCAACCCCGATATTTCCGGTATTAAAGAATTTGTTCTGAAGGTAAGGAAGTTTCATATAGATGTGAGTTATATTTTTTATGATAAGTTCAGTTTCCTTGTCTGAAAATATGTTTCCTGAAAGATGAATAATTTTATTTTCTTTAAATATGAATTTTTCTTTTTTGTATTTAACTGATACATTCCAGTAATTCAATACCTGAAGACCAATAAAGATAAGAATAGGAAACATAAGAGATAAATCAAGATAATTTTTTCCAAGGACTCCCAGAATTGAGATAACAATTCCTGAAATTAAAAAGAATTTCAGGAAAAATGAAAATATATACGCACTCCTATTTGGTTTGATTTCGTATTTTTCAGGCATTTATTTACTAATACAGAACCAATCTATTTAAATTTTTCTTTATGGATTTATTATTCAAAACTTTCCACTGTTCTGTGAATGGTGGATGTCGCGAGCATTTTTACATCGATATTTTAAATATCTAAATGATTTACTTATTTATATGAATCTTAGTATCTCTCCAAAAAAACTTATTATTGGGGCAAGTTATAATAAGCTTTATCCACCAGAATTTGAAAAAGCAACAGAAAACCAGGATGAGAACCATGTGAAATACTGGATTGAAAAAAATAAAAAAAAGGCTCAGGGGTATATAGAGGATGGTCTTGAACCATGGAATAAATTATGGAGAATTAAAGACTTTTCTTTTATTAATTCTAAAGATGAAAAAATTGAACTTGATCAATTGAAATCCTTAATGCCTGTTGACCCATTTGAATACAGAGATGAAAAATATGGTCCGGCACCCATGGCAATGGAAATTGCTCTTCCTGCAAAACTTTTAGGTATGAAAGTTGCTGTTGTCGGAAGTTCAGAATTAGAGCATGCTGTCAATGCATTAAATGATTTTCTTGAAGAGAGAAATTTACTGAAAGGAGACAAGGTTGTGTTTGCTCAGGAACCAGAAAAACCAAGTCTTGAAAAAACAATTCAAAAAGGTATTAATGCATTAAATATTGAGACAAACCAAGAATTTTATTTTGCTAATGGAGATATTCCAGGATTTGATCTTTTATCTGCAGTTACTGATCCGTGTTCAGAAAAATACGGATTTTACATGAATTTATGCGGGAGAGATGTTATTTATGATGATAAAGAGTTTTTTCCAAGAAACTGGTATCAAAGTTTTGTTAATGGTTTTGAATTTAGATTTGATTTTTCAAGTGGCAAATTAAGAAATTACTTTGGATTAAATACAATTCCTGTTAAGGAAGGAACTTTTTCTAAATTTAGAAATACTAATCTGACAATCAAATCAATCGGGCTTATGTATGACCGCAATAGAATAAAGGGGGTTGTTTCAGATTTAGGATTCTGGAAAGAAGCATTTCATATGATAAAAGAACAGGGAACCTTGTTAGATTTGCTAAAACCCAATGTTTTAATTCCCGGACTAATTTCTCTGGCTTCAATACTCAATGGAATTTATCTGCCGAGACTAAATTCATATGTTTTATCAAAAGTTTTCGGATATCCAGCAAAGATCGCTGTTTCACACAAGGATCCTTTTCAGGCAGCAGACATTGATTCATGGCAGGACTGGCGGGACAAGATGAATTGGATGTACTTGGCAAGGAAAGACGATCATAATTTAAAAGAAACATTGTGGTACGGACCAGTCTGGACTGAATTTCAGAAATATTTAATTGACAATAGCAATTTTAAAAATAGAATTTCTCTAGTTAGACATCTTCCTGATTATGCAAATTCTATGGCAAAACAATTTGGAATCGAACCATTTTTTAATCAAGATGGCTCTTATAATTATGTTCCGCAAAACAAAAGAGAGTATAAGTGTATAATAGAGCATCTGAAACAAAGGACAAAAAGAGACAATGAAACATTAAAAAGACTTGAATTAACTGGTTTGGAATTGTAAAAAAATAATCCTATTTATTCTTTCGCAATCCCTTTGCTTAAAGACAGATGAATTTCTGCAAAAGCAGAAATTCATAACATAACATTTTTATAGTTCAACACTAAAATAATATTCACCACAAAATGCCGGATGAATCTTTAGACAAGGAAATTGATTTTCTAAAACAAGAGATTGAAGCAATCAACAATAGGCAGAATGACTTATACCAGAGAATCTCTGCTCTTGAGAAAAAACCTGTGTTTCCAAAAAAACAAGAGATAGAAAAAAAGGCAGATAATAGAGTAGATACAAAAGAAACTGAAGACAGCAAAAAAACCAATTTCACTCAGATCATAGGTATTTTTCTTATTATTTTCGGAGGTCTTCTTTCATATACCGGGTTCGGTGCAGTAATAGGAATACCTCTTCTTATTGCAGGTGTTATTTTGGTCTACAAATCAGGAAAAAATGATAAAAAAGATGATTCAGTTAAAAAAGGTTCAAAATCATTTTCTTTTGAAGAGGATGTTGGGATTAAGTGGTTTGCAAGAATCGGAATTTTAGCTCTTGTCCTTGGTCTTGGTTTTTTTATAAAATATGCAATTGAAAACAACTGGATAGATCATGTTACAAGAATTTTAATAGGAGTTGTTATCGGTATTGGTCTGATTGTTTTCGGAGAATTTCTTAAAAAAAATAAAAAATATGAACTATTGGCAAAAACAGTTACCGGAGGAGGATTTGCTCTTACATATTTTACTGTCTATGCTGCGTATCATTTCAAAGAATACAGAGAAGCTCTTGGTATAAACCTGACAATTGATCTTATTTTTTTAAGTGTTGTTGTGATTTTTGCAATCATCTTCTCATTAAAAGACAATTCTAAGATTATTGCGTGTGAATCAATTTTTTTAGGTTATATTACTGCTCTTCTCAGCACTGATTTTGAACTGATGACTCTTTTTTATGCATTAATCTTAGCTTGTGGTCTTGTAATTATTGTTTCATATAAAAAATGGCACATAATCGGTATACTTGGAACAATCTCATCGTACCTGCTTTACATCTTTTTACAAGAAAAAAGCACTATTGATTTTTCATACTCAATTTTTATGCTGGCCTTTTATTTTTTAGTTTTTTCAATACAATCATTTTTTCTTTCTAAAGACAAAAAATCTATTGAAAAAAATATTATCGTAATCGTAATAAATTCCCTGTTTTTCTTTATTTTAGCTTATTTTCAGATTGAAAATAATTATCCAGTTTATACCGGATTTTTTGGATTGGCATTATCCCTTGTCTGTTTTGGATTATTTTATTTCTACCAGAATCTTAACAAGGGAAAAACAGCAGTGACAAACCTTTATCTTGGTGTGCTATATATTACAATTACTATTCCGATACAGCTTGATAAGAATCTTGTTACAATCATCTGGGCACTTGAAACATTGTTTTTATCAATTCTTTTCATAAAATTGAAATTAAACAGCTTAAAATGGAGTTCTTATGTTTTAGGTTTTATAACATTTATAAAAACAGTGATCTTTGATTCATTTGCTCTCCAGGAATTTGATCTTAACAATATATTGAGTAGTTCAAGAGTTTTTGCTTATCTTGCTTCTATTCTATGTTTTTATCTTATCTATCATATTATTAAGAATAATAAAGATACACTTTCAGAAAATGAGAATCTTGTTCCGATAGTTTACTTATATGCAGCTTCATTTCTTTCCTTTGTGATAATCTCTCAAGAGATGAAGGAATTCTGGATATCTGCTGGATGGAGCTTTTTTGCATTAATAATTATAGTTCTTGGAATTGGTTTGAAAAACAAACATTTCAGGACACAGGCGATAATCATTTTTTCTATTACAATCTTAAAAGTCTTTATCTATGATACAAGAAATCTTGAAACTCTCTACAGGACTCTTTCATATGTTAGCTTAGGCATAATCCTGCTGCTGGTCTCTTTCATCTATACAAGATATAGTGATAAGATTAAAGAAATCCTCTAGTTTTTCTTTTTGTTTTTATACACTGCATAACCTGCAAGACATATTATGAAAAAAACAAGGATACCTGCTGCAATAAAAGGAAAATCTTTATTTTCTGCTTCAGGTTGTTTTTCTTGAGATTTCTCAGTTTTATTTTCTTTAATTTTTTCATCTGGTTCTTTTGGTATCTCAGGACCATCAACAACAGCATCCTGGATACAGGTTCCCCGGCAGCACAAAGAGCCAGAGTCATCAGCATAGACAAATTCACCTGAACAGGGCTGGCCAGGTTTACATATCTCTCCCTGAAAATCTCTACTGCAGCTTGTGTATTCTCTTTTCATGCCTTTATACCAGCAGTTTACACAGTTTTTGCAGTCTGCATCAGCATTATTGCAGTCAGGATCGCAAATTCCGTCATTGACAAGATCACAATAGTAATCTTTTTGTCCTGAATTGCAGTCAGAACATATTAGTCTATTTTCAACAAGACTGCAAAGACTGCCTTTGCATGGTTCACACTTACCATTATCATTGCAGAATCCAATTTCTTTTGTTATCAGAAGATCTTCATTTTCAAATATCTGTATTGTAAAAGTTGTATCTATAAATTCATAAAAATTATTTATTTTTAGATAATAATTATCTTTTAAGAGGACATTCTGATTCTTATCCTTAAAAACAATTGAAAAATTGCTTTCAGGAGGAAGAAATCCCCTGAAAAAATCTGCTTCATAGAATCTGTTCTGATCTATAATTGAAATATTAATGCTTTCAAGATTATTGTCCCTAACAAAAATAAACGGTTTATTTTCAACTGCAAAAACTATATTAATCAAGACAAATAATATAACAAGATAAATTATTTTTTTCATGTTTCCCCCGGTTTTACAACATACACATATCCTCTATCCATAAGTACATTCTGAAAAGTTGATTTTTTTAAAACTAGATTCTGCCCGATCTCTAATGTACATGACAGATATCTTCCACCGCTGCTTAAAGTGTAAGGATCATGTACAATAATAAACTCATCTGAATAACCCACTGCAGCAAAATAATGACCCGCAGGTTTTTCATAGCATGCCTCTCCTGAATAAACAATCATATTATTGTTTACAAGCATAGGATGGCCTGAATCAATCTTCTGTTTAATCTTTGAAATTGATGGTCTGTAAAGTGTCGGAAGATCACATGCTCCGATACTGCATGCATAATCTGTATACATGACCATGCTTCTGATTCCATCACCATTCTTGCAGCCTGAAATATCCCAAAGCATCTCAATAGATTGCTCAGGAAATCCTACTGCTTCCAGTAACATTTTTAATGAGGTTGGTCCGCATGCATTATAACAGTAATTGTTAGGAGGGCCCATACCAAAGCTGCACTGGTTGTAATAGGGAACTTCGAGTATAACTGAACCAGGCGGGCATGCTCCTTTGCAGCATCTTTTTGATCCGCATTGGTTGTATGCTTCAATATCATAATCCTGAAGATACTCAACATTACTTCCGCAGTAATGACACTCTCCGGAATAAGAACCTGATCCTGATGAGCTTTTAAATTCTAATCTTTTTGCTCCGACATAAATATTTTCTCCTCCTGATTCTATATATTCAACATATCTTTGTAAATCTTCAAGAACAACTCCCCCGTTATTACCTGCCCGGGCATGGATGATTTTTCCGTCTCCTGCATATAATCCAATGTGCCCCATATTCCATCCTGCATATTTTGAAGCAAAAAACAGCATATCTCCCGGCTCTAATTTATCAAGACGAAGCTCATAATGCTCAGTTGATGAGTAAGTCCCTTTTTCCGGATCACCATCAACCACTTTCCCGTAATCCCTGGCAAAGAATGCAGAATATGGATAATTTAATACAGAATTTTCATTACTTTCATAATCATCATTAATTTCTTCTTTTATGTAAGTATTAATCACCCATTTTACAAAGGTGCTGCTGTCAATAGGACACTTCCCTGAATCCTCTGCTAAATTCTCGTACTCAGCTACACTGCAATATTTACTGCCCGAATGACCCGGGCATGAACCATCTTTAGGAGGATCTGATGCAATAGGCCATTCCCTTGGTCTGAAGCAGTAGGGATGACCCAATGCTCTTTTTGCGAGTTCAATCATTTCTTTTCCGGAAAAAAAAGATGTTTCACTTGGACCAGGTTCTGGTTCCTCTTCTTCTTCACCTCCTCCCAATCCTTCTTCTGCCTCAATCTCAGGAAATTCAACTTCTTCAACCTGAGAATATTCCCCTTTCTCATAATCAAATGCTGCTCTTAAACATAGTTCTGTATCTGCTCTTATAGTATCCTCCTCTGCATCCTTGAAAAAATA
>WJJD01000069.1 GCA_014729915.1 Candidatus Woesearchaeota archaeon
ACATGGCGCGATGGAATTTTGCAAAGCAAAATGTATTGTCACTTAACAAAATTATAAAATAAAAGAAGAACTAAAATCTATTGATGGAGGAAAGCATTATCGAATAATGCAGAATATACAAAAGGAACTTGAGAAGATTGAAGACTATAAAAACGGAGGAAAAAAGAATAAGAAAGGTGGGAGTATAACTTTATTAAAAGATGGAAAACACGCCGGGACTGGGATTTGAACCCAGACATCCCGAAGGAAACAGGATCTCTATTTACAAGTTTCCAGTCCTGCGCAGTACCAGATTGTGCCATCCCGGCTTATGGTTTTAGAAATATTTTTTGTTTTTAAATTGTTTGGAAAGAGTCAGAAAAATTTTAACAAGATTGGCGCAATGGAGTTTTCATGTGGAAAACGAAATAGGATTTTCAAAGAAAATCCGTCGCTGCCCTTGTTGTTGTTAAAATTTTGTCCATTAATAATTTATTAAAATGTTAATCTAAAACTATTCCTGCAATATGGCAAATCTTTTTAAAAAGAACAATTATATCATAATTAAATAATAAAAGTAAAACAAAAAATAGAATTTATTAATTTTCAAACATCAACCATCTCAATTTCAATATGTAAACCATCCGGTATAGGTATCCTCATGACAAGCCTTAAAGCCCTCTCATCAATTCCTAACTCAATCAACCTTTTGTGAACCCTTAATTCAAATCTTTCCCAGGTCTCTGTACCTTCTCCGTCAGGACTCTTTCTTGTAGTTATCCTCATCTTTTTTGTCGGAAGAGGAATAGGTCCGCTGATGTCTACTCCAGTCTGGTCAACAATGTCTGTGATACTATCACAAACCTGGTTGATCTTTCCGATTTCTGTACTTGCTAACTTTATTCTTGCTTTCTGCATTTTGGTTCAACTTTGGTTTACTTCATGATAAATTCGATTCACCATGGTAATATTGAAAAAATAAAAATTATTTTGTAATATCCTTTTTAACAAGATCTATACACATTCCTGCTGCTACAGTTGTTCCGGAATCTCTGATTGCGAATCTGGATAACTGAGGGATATCTTTTTGTTTTTCAATTACCAATGGTGTTGTTGGTTTGATCTTAACGATTGCTGCATCTCCATTCTTTAAAAAGTCAGGATTCTCTTCTTCAACTTCTCCGGTTGCCGGATTAAGTTTCTTTTCTATTGCTGTAATCTGGCATGCAACCTGTGCTGTGTGGATATGAAATACAGGAGTGTAACCAACAGTTACAACAGTCGGATGGTTTAATATGACCATGTGTGCTGTAAACTCGGTTGCAATAGTGGGAACATCATCAGGATGTCCTACAACATCTCCTCTTGCAATATCTTTTTTACCCATTCCACGGACATTGAATCCGATATTGTCACCTGGTTCAGCCTGTGGCATCTGTTCATGATGCATCTCTACTGTCTTTACTTCTCCGTTTACTCCTTTTCCTTCTCTTCCTGGAACTGCAATTATTTTTTCTCCAGGTTTTATGATACCAGTTTCAACTCTTCCAACAGGAACTAAGCCAATACCTGTAATATTATATACATCCTGGATAGGAAGTCTTAACGGAAGATCAACAGGTTTTTCAGGCACATCAAAATTGTCAAGTGCTTCAACCATTGTTGGACCGTCATACCAATCCATATTTTCTGATTTCTTTGCGACATTGTCACCTTTAAGACCTGAAGTTGGCACGAACTGCACTTTATCAACTTTGTAACCGACAGTCTTTAATAATTTCTGAACCTGCTCTTTGGTTTTGTCGTATTTTGACTGATCATAATTTGTCATATCCATCTTATTAATGATGACCATTAGCTGATCAACTCCGAGAGTTCTTGCTAAAAATACGTGCTCTTTTGTCTGAGCCATAACACCATCATTAACATCAACTACAAGACATCCAACATCTGCCTGGCTTGCTCCTGTAATCATATTTTTAACGAAATCTTTGTGACCAGGTGCATCAATAAGTGTAAAATAATATTTGTCTGTTTCAAATTTCTTATGAGCAAGGTCAATTGTAATTCCCCTTTCTCTTTCTTCTTTCAGATTGTCAAGTACATATGCAAATTCCCAGCCACCTTTTCCGGCTTCGTCTGCCATCTCTTTGAACTTTCTTAACTGCTGATCAGAGATATTTCCGGTATCAAACATTAGTCTTCCGACAGTTGTTGATTTTCCGTGATCAATATGTCCGATTACAACTAAATTCAAATGTTCTTTTTTCTTTGCCATGATTATCTCCTCCTCCTTTCTTCATCAAAAGTATTTTTTTTCATTAATTAGTGAAAAGGAACTTTCCATACTTTAAAAGGTTTTCTATTCCTCCTCCTCTTCAACAATACCTTTTCTCTGCCTGATTTCCATTATTGTTTTTTTCTGAAGTTCATCAGGTAGTTTTTCAAATTTCTGATCAATAACATAAAATGTTGCACGTCCTTCAGTAGCACTTCTCAATTCACTTGAAAGACCAAACATCTCAGCAACAGGCATTTTTGCTTTTATTACAACAAAACTTCCTTCTGATTTCATGTCTAAAAGTTTTCCACGTTTCTTGGAAATAGTTTTTGATATCTCTCCCATGAATCTCTGGGGTCCCTCAAACTGCAATACCTGGACCGGCTCAAAGATTACTGGTTTTGCATCCATTACCGCTGCTCTTATGCTGTCTCTTACAGCAGGATATACCTGAGCAGGTCCCCTGTGGATCGAATCTTCGTGAAGTTTCATATCTTCTAATATAACCTTCATACCAAAACATGGCTCATTTGCAATGGGTCCTGATTCCATGACATTCTCAAACATGTCCATGAGAAGATCAATTACTTCTCCCATATGCACCTGTCCACGGGTCTCATCAATCAAGAGATTGCTGTTGCAGATATGTTTTACTTTTCTTGCAACTTTTGAATCCATACCATACTCCCTAAATTTTTCCCATAACTCTTTATCCTTTTTCTTGACTCTCATCTCAGGAATTTCACCTGCTCTTATAGCTTCAACAATTTCCCTTCTTAATGGTTCAACCCTGAACTGGAACTTGTTATGCTTGTTCGGAGATTTTCCTTCATATGTTCTTGATTTTTTTCTTATTGATTCCCTGAATACAACAATTGGTGGAGAGGTTTTTACCTCAAGCTTTTTTTCAGTTTTTATCCTGTTTTCAATAATTTCAAGATGAAGCTCTCCCATACCTGACATTAAGTGTTCACCTGTTTCTTCATTAATATTAATCTTTATAGAAGGATCTTCTTTTCCAACTCTTCTCAAGATTTCAATAAGTCTTGGAAGATCACTTGGTTTTGTTGCTTCAATAGCTTTTGTTACAACCGGCTCAAATAAATGCTTGATCTGCTCAAACGGTTCTTCTTCTTTTAATGTTACTGTTTCACCTGCATGACCATTTTGAAGTCCTGCAACACCAATAATATTTCCTGCTGGAACATTGTCAACAACTTCTCTTTTTGCACCATTATAAATGTATACCTGCTGGACTCTCGGATTTATCTTTGCCTGGTTCAGATAAACATTTTCTCCTTTTTTCATCGTTCCGGAAAATAATCTTCCTGCACAGATCTCGCCTGCTAAAGGATCAACAACAACTTTTGTTATTACAAAAGCCAATGGCCCCTTAGAATCACAGTTTATCAATGATTTTCCAAAAGGTGATTCAATATCCCCATGCCAAATCTTGGGTATCCTGTATTTTTGTGCGATCAAAGGATTTGGCAGATGTTTGATGACTGCATTTAATAGGACTTGATGGATTGGTGCTTGTTTTCTTAATTTTTTAAGTTCTTCAGGATCATCTTTTTCATAAGCTTCATAGACTCTGTTAAAATTTACTCCATGTTTTCCCATAAATGGTACGCTTAATGCCCAATTATGAAAGGCTGAACCAAAGCATACTGATCCGTCTTTCACATTTACATCCCATTTTCCTTTGAATTCTTTTGGCGCTATGCTGTTAATAAATTTATTTACTCCGTTTATGATTTTTAAAAAACGCTGCTGCATCTCTTCCTGGCTTAACTGCAACTCTTTTATCAGTCGGTCAACCTTGTTTATGAATAGGATCGGTTTTACCCTTTCTTTTAATGCCTGTCTTAATACAGTCTCAGTCTGGGGCATCATTCCCTCAACAGCGCATACAAGAACAATTGTTCCGTCAGCAGCTCTCATAGCTCTTGTTACGTCTCCTCCAAAATCAACGTGACCTGGTGTATCCAAAAGATTGATAAGATATTCTTTTCCACCCAAATCGTGCACCATTGATACTGCTGATGTGTCGATTGTGATTCCTCGTTCCTGCTCATCCTCATGAAAATCAAGGACTTGTGCCTTTCCGGCAAGGTCTTCAGACATCATGCCTGCTCCTGCAAGCAGATTATCTGAAAATGTTGTTTTTCCATGATCAATATGAGCGCTTATAGCTATGTTTCTGATCTGATCTGGTATCTTCATAATTTTTGTTACTTTATCAACCATTTTTGCTGACATTTGATAATCACCTTAATAAACATGAGTTTCATGTACTGTTTTGTATGTATGTATCTCTTTAGCTTTGAACCAAAGTTCAATTTCTTTTTTTGCTTCTTTAATGTTTCCTGAAGCATGAATCAGATTTTTTATTGCTATCCCCTTTTTATCAGTGTATTCATAAGAGTGATGAGCAAAATCCCCTCTTATTGTGCCCGGGGATGCCTGGTGCGGTTCAGTTGAGCCCACAATCTTTCTTACTGCTTTTACTGATTGTATTCCTTCAACAACCATAGAAATGACAGGCCCGCTTGTAATAAAATTTTCAAGTCCGGGATAGAATTTTTTATCAACGTGAGCTGAGTAATGCTTTTTTGAAAAAGCTTTATCAACCCAGACCATCTTCATTCCTACTATTTTTAGACCTGCCTGCTCAAATCTTGATATGATTGGACCTATAATCCCTCTTTGGATTGCATCGGGCTTTAATAATACAAGTGTTTGTTGGATCAGGTTTTTTGGCATTTTATTTTTTCAACCCCTTTTTCACTTGATGGTATTCTTTTGTCCATCTTGTGGTCCTTGGTTTTCTTTTTAGCTTAAGGAGATTTTTTTCACATTTTCTTGAACAGAAATACAATATCCTTGCATCTTTTTTTACAAACATCTTGCCTGTCCCTTTTTCAATATTCTCTTTGCAAAAACTGCAGGTTGCCATCTTTATCCCATCCCCCTTCCTGCTTTATTTAATGGTCTTGCTTCAATTTCAGTTTCCCTAAGCATTAATATGTCATCGAGCTGGACAGGTCCTCTTACATTTCTTCTTAATATTTTATTCTTATCCCGTCCTTCCATTATCTTGCATCTTATCTGGGTAACATCTCCCCTTGTTCCTGTCCTTCCTATAATTTCTTCTACTTTTGCCTGAACAGCATGGCTGAAATTTACTTTCTTTTTTTCCCGGCCTTTTTCTTGAGAGCCGCGTCTTCTCATTTTTCTTGCTGCCATTTTATTCTTCAGATAATTCTTTTATTAATGATTTTGCTTCGCCTTGTTTTGTTATAGCAACAGCTGATGTTGAAACACTAAGTCCTGCTGATGCCCCAAGTTCATCTTTTCTTGGAACTTCTGCAAATGTTATATTTTTTTCTTCACACAATAAAGGAATGTGCATTATGATTTCAGGAGGTGTTGTATCTTTTGCAGTCACAACTAATTTTGCACTACCTCTCTCAATTGCTTTTGTGACCTCATTTGCTCCTTTTTTGATCTTGCCTGTTGTTCTTGCAATCTCAATTGCTTCGTAAACTTTTTCAATTTTTTCTTCCATCTTCTCACCTTTCATGGTAACCTAATGAGAATTCAATAGTTACCTCTCTCAGACCCGAACGGTCCTCATTAATCATTGGTATTTCTGGTGAAACTTTAAGTGGTTTATAAAACTTACTGTGCACCCCAATAATTTTATAAATAGTTTGAGTTTCTTGCAATCTAAGAAATGTAGGGACTGACCCAAATAAATGGGCACCCTGAATCTTGAAGGTGATTTATATGGGAATATACAAATATATTAATAAGTTATGGAGAAATCCAAAAGCTAACATGCCAGAACTCTGGAAGCAAAGGCTTGTTAAGTGGAGACGACAGGATACAACTGTTAGAATTGAGAGACCGACAAGGCTTGACAGGGCCAGAAATCTTGGTTATAAAGCAAAGCCAGGGTATATTCTTGCAAGGCAGAGAGTAAGAAGGACTGCGAGAAAACGTCCGAAAAGAAGAAATGCAAGACGAACAAGGACAAGGACAAACAGGAAAGTTCTTGCAATGACCTATCAGTCAATTGCAGAGAGGCGTGCAAATAAGAAGTTTCCTAATCTTGAAGTTTTAAACAGCTACTGGGTTGCTGAGGACGGAAAATTCAAGTGGTATGAAATTATTCTTGTTGATAAGGAAAATCCTTGTATTAAGGCTGACAAGAATATCAGCTGGATTTCTAAAAAGAACAACAGAGGAAGGGCATTTAGAGGGAAAACAAGCTCAGGAAAAAAATCAAGGGGACTTAGAAATAAAGGTAAAGGTGCTGAGAAAGTAAGGCCTTCACTTAGAAAAAATAAGAGAAAAGCTCACTGAGATTATTATTTTTTCTTAAGATTTATATTTTAACAACATTTTTAAAAGACTTTTTTTTCTAAAATTCTGATGCCTCTGTAGCTCAGTGGTGGAGCGATACCTTGGTATTAGCAGAATCAAATAACAAATCCTAATATATTAGGTTGTTTTTTGCTTCATGCCTTAACCAAAAACAAATAGGTATAGGTCGCGAGTTCAATTCTCGCCAGAGGCTTATTTTAAAAACTTCAATAATGTACTAATCCATTCACTTGAATATGAATCCGGATAAAAATCTTAAACTATCTTAGAACTGCTTATTCTTCATGTAAAAATGCTCGCGACAACCACCGTTCGCAGAACGGTGGCAGCGAAAATTAATAATTTTATGGGTATCCAGGACAAGCATGGAACCATTTTCGCCCTCATTCTTCGGGCGAGTCGCTCACATTTTCACAAAAGCTGAAAGCGTTTTTTGTCCTCTCTTTTTATTCTTACTCTGCTTATAGAGAACTTTGAATTACCTATAGAGAATAATTCAAAGTTCTTCTTAAAGAATTTTGATGTTTTTCAAAATTCTCTATATTTCTTAACAAGAAAAATCTTTCGCTCTGCTAACATTATTCAAAAGTTGCCACTGTTTCTTGAACAGTGGAAAGTTTTGAATTCTATAAATAATTCTCTGCAATCAATAAAGACTTTAAACTATTTAGAACTACAGGACTTTTCCTTTAGTCACTTTTTCAGATTTGATAATCTCCTTTTCTGTTTTAAGAGACTTGCCCTTATACATTGCTTTTCCTTCTCTGACTCTTATTTTTATATCAGAAAATTCTTCAAAAGAAATCTTTTTTTCAGAAGGGACAATTCCCTCAACAAATACCTGGTCGCCCGGCTCTGATTTTTTTGCAGTAAGAAGGCCGATCTCATTTTCCTGTTTTGCTGCAAGAAGCATGCCCTCGCTTTTTTTTCCGCGAAGATCTGCATGCTCCAGATTTGAGACAACAACAATCTTTTTGCCGATAAGCTCATCTTTAGTATAGAATTGTTTTAAACCTGCAATCAGCTGTCTTTTTTCTTTTCCTATAGAAATATCAATAACATACAGCTTGTCAGCTTTGTAATGTTCTGACACATCAAGTATTTTCCCGACCTTAAGATTAAGTTTTGAGAATTTGTCCTGCCCTAATATCTCATATATTCCGCTGTTAAACTTAGTAATAAGTTCACATATCTCTTTAAGAGAATCCAGGAGATATTTTTCAGAAGTTTTTTCATTTCCCTGCACATAGACAAATATATCCTTTGTCTCCCTTGTTATTTTTGTCTCATCACACTGCTTGATGTCAAGATAGCAGAGAACTTTTTCTTGGTCAAAAAAAGCAAATTCACCTTTATTTAGTTGTACTGATTTTTTTTCTCCTAACGGAGTATATTTTTCATTCCCTTTTGTCATGCTCAGACTTAGTTTCTCACCGCTGATCTTGCTTATGTCATGAGCACCGACAGAAACTAATTTTTTTGCTGCAACTATGTTGTATGCATCAACTACTCCGTTGATGTTCGGGAATCTATTGTTTTTCTTAACAAGATTAATAAGAGCCCCTATCGGAGATTTATTTTTTATTCCTAAGCTTTTATAAAGATTTTCATGTGCCTGAATTATTTTGTTATTATCATAATCTTTACTTGATATCTTTTCTACAATCTTTTTTTTTAACTTTTGAAGTTCAAAATGCTTTTTTCTGATTTTTACATCTCTTATTATAGCTGCCTTTATCTTGACTCCTTTGTCTTTAAGTTTTTTTCCGATCTCAATTTTAAAATCTTTTTTCTTTTCTGTTGTTTTAAGATTTATCTCTTGGATTTTTTTCAATATGATCTTTGGCTTTTTAATTTGATGCTTCTCTGTAATCACACCAATGTCTTTCCATGAAAGATCCTCCAGGTTAAGCTGTTTTTCGATCTCTTCTGAAAAATCAGGTATTACCGGCTTTAAGACAATTGCAAGCTTCTTTACAATATTAATACAGTCGGTAAGAATCTTCTGAGTCTTTTCAGGATCATTCTTTCTTAGCTCCCAGGGCTTTTTATCCTGGAAATATTTATTTCCGATTGATGATATCTCTAATATCTTTTTTACAGCCTGGCGATAATTGAAATTCAGGTAATCTGCTTTTATTTCTTTACAAAGCTTTAGTGTCTGTTTGTTTATCTGCTTTCTATTAACGGATGTTATTTTTCCTTCATAATATTTGTCTGTAAAAGAGAGTACCCTATAGATAAAATTTGCTATGTTTGCAACAAGTTCATTGTTTGTCTTATCTTTAAGATTCTCAAGATCAAGATCAATATCTGTCATGGTATGCGTAAGATTTGATGCATAGTAGTACCTTAAAAATTTGGGTTCAACATATTCTTTGAATTCTTTTGCAGTGAGAAATGTTCCTCTTGATTTTGACATCTTTTCCCCATTTACTGTCAGAAATCCATGGACAACAATATTTTCAGGAACATTAAAATCTGCACCCATAAGCACAGCAGGCCAGAACAGAAGGTGAAAATATATTATGTCCTTTCCAATGAAATGAATTATCCTGTGCTTGTTTTCCTGCCAGATACCATCTGCATCACAATCCTTGTTTTTGCAGTAATTTGCGGTGCTTGCAATATATCCAATCGGTGCATCAAGCCACACATAAAAAAACTTATCTTCTTCTCCGGGAATTTTAAATCCGAAATACGGAGAATCTCTTGATATGCACCAGTCATCCAATCCCTCTTTAATCCAGTTCATTATCTGGTTTTTTATCTCAGGTTGAAGTTTTTTATTGTTTGTAAGCCAGTCCTTTAGTTTTTCTGAGTAGGAGCTGAGCCTGAAAAAATAGTGGGATGACACTTTTCTTATAGGTGGATTTTTGCAGATGCTGCAGTATGGATCAATTAATTCTGTGGGTTTGTATGTTGCATTGCACTTTTCACATACATCCCCATACTGGTCTTCAGCTGTGCACTTCGGGCATTTTCCTTTGACATACCTGTCCGGAAGGAATCTTTTGCAGTTTGTACAATAAGTAAGCTCCATATCTTTCTTATAGATCATTCCTTTTTTTTTCAGCCTCTCAAAGATAAGTCTTGTATAATGTTTGTTTTCTTCTGAATGTGTTGTGTAATATGAATCAAATTCTATATTGTAATCTGAAAAATCTTGTGTGTGTTCCTTATACCATTTTTTTATGAATTTTTCAGGAGTTGTGTTGTTTTTTTTTGCATTTATCTCTATCGGAGCTCCATGAGTATCATCAGCACAACAGTATACTGCATTTTCTCCAATGAGCTTTAAGAATCTCACATAGATATCTGTCTGGATGTATTCTACAAGATGCCCGATGTGAATCGGTCCGTTTGCATATGGCAATGCGCTTGTTATAAGTGTTATTTTTTTTGTCATTTTTATTTCCTCTTAAGAATTATTAATAAGAGATGCTACCGCATCATAAAGATCCTGCCTTGATTGAGAATTATTGTTTTTGGCATACTATATTGGAAAAAACTAGTATATAAAAAACTATTTATGATAAGTAGAAGGTAACAGGAAAATGCCCAAAGGAGAATTTTAGTCGGAAAAATGATTATTTTATCGCATGACTGACAGCTAATTTACATTAAGATGTTTTTCCGACTGAAAAAAGCATTGCCCTGTACTTTGTCTAAAGAGTTCTGTATATGGTATGTACATATTAAGTCAGGTAGGAAAAATAGAGTATTTTTTTTAACACGGTAAAAAAAAGAGATTATTTACGTAAGCAAATGAAAAATCAGCCGAATATAAGTTCATATGACAAAAATTCAAAGCAAAGACGGTCTTGTCTATAACATTTTGATGAAAAATATTTAAACAATGATTCCTTCCTAAGAAATGATGAAAATAAAAAAGATTAAAAAAAGAGTGAGAAAAAAGTTTAAAAAGAGAATTCCAAAATCTATAAGAAATATTGTTGAGGAAGCTGAAGATTTTTTTGAAGAATTTTTTGAAATTTTAGGCAAAAAAAAGAAAAAACTAAAATTTAAGAAATTAAAAAAAATAAGGCTCTACGGAACCTTTGTTGCTGTAAGGCCTGCTTATGTTTTTGCTGAAAGGCTTGATAATTTTTTAAAGATGCTTTTTGGTTTTTCTATTTTTATTTCAGGGTTTATCTCTTATTTTTGGGGATTTCCAAGACTATCTAATCTTCTTGAGGTTCTTATTGGTACTTTTTTCGGAAGAATAATCATTATTGTGATCGGACTGAGCTATTTTATAATGGGTCTTTGGAAGCTTGTTCACATAAGACAGTAATTAATTTTAATATATCCTTAAGAAAAAATATATTGTGTTCTATTTGTGTAAAAAAAGAGAAATGGCTATGCGATTTATCCCATATAAAGTAGATTGGTCATCTATATCAATTATGCAGGAATTAACAATCTAAACTGGTGGGTCAGGGATTGATTTACAATCTTTTTGATTTCGGGGTTTTTTGTAGCTTTAGCCAGAAAAAAATAACAATATGGCGCGATGGAGTTTACCATATTCCTACATGAAGTGTTGGGTTATCCCTGAGTGATACGAACGGGATGTAAAAATTCAGAAAAATTTCAGAGCATGGTAAACGTAATAGGATTTTTGAAAAAAATCCGTCGCTGCCTTTATTGTTGTTATTTTTTTCTTCTTATTTTTATGTGAATTCAGCCTCCATTATGGATTCCGGGTACTTGTGCTGGCTTTTATTTAAAATTTGGAAAATGATCAGCACAAGTACCCATCATCTGGGTATTCTGAAAAACGACTAAGAATCACAATTAGTATAGGTTACTAATATAACAAAACCAGAGTATAAACTATACACAACGTAAAAATTGAGAAATGTCAGGAAAAAGAGATATAAAAAAACAAGAGTAAATTCAATAAA
>WJJD01000070.1 GCA_014729915.1 Candidatus Woesearchaeota archaeon
AAATTCTATCATTACACAGGAAACCCCGGAAAAAAGAACAGGAATGTGAATCTGAAGAAGAATGTTATGAAAAGGTTGAGAATTGCAGGATTTTCAGCATTAAAAGATGTTTTTAATGGTGTTGTCGGGGAGAGGCTATAGTAAAGTTAAATATGTTTTTCCAAAAATTTTTTCAATGTTAATTTTGGACCGAGAGCTCCTCTTCTTTTTTGTTCTGTTGTCCTTGTTGGATCTTGGTAAAACACACCAAGATATGTCGGAGCTGCACCCTCACTAAAATCTCCCAGGGGAAGATCATTTGCTAATTTTTGAGCCGTAGAGAGGGAATTACTATCATATTCAATTACTTTATCTTTTCGATGATGATCATCCCCTATTCCAGACAGATACAGTATTCTTCTTCTTTTAAAATTTTTAATAAAATCAGGATCATAACGTCTGCATTGAGTCTCAACATTTATAACAGAAAAACCGGGATGATTAATCGCTCCGGTTATCAGGTCTTGAAGATGCTTCGGGTTGCCTGACCAACCTTGAGCAACATAAGACACATCTGAGCCAATGAGATATCGTATTGGGTTAACCGGGTCCTTTATTCCTCCTGTTGGAGTTATTGATGAAACTTGGTCAATTTCAGAGGTTGCAGCTGCCTGGTCCTTTGTTAATGCTGACCTATAGTTGTTAATGACTATAGCGGTTATATCAGGATTTCTTCTAGCAGTTGCTGGCAAATGTCCTGCTCCTATATTATAAAAATCAGAATCCCCGCCCACGGCAACAACAGTCAGATCTGGATTAGCTGTTTTAATTCCCCTTGCAATGGGAAGAGCTCTTCCATGCGTGCCATGCAGAGTATATCCGTTAAAATAAATAGAAGTCCTTCCTGCACATCCTATTCCTGAAACAACAACTAGTTTTTCTGGAGGAATGTTCAATTCACTGAATGCCCTGGTCATCGATGTTAAAACAGAAAAATCTCCACACCCCTGGCACCATACAATTTCTTTTCTGTCCAAAGAAAGATAGTCCTCAGGATTAAATTCTTCTTTATCTAAAGATGAAACAAGCTTAGGTATTTCCGGTTCAGATAGATCTGCAGTTTGAATTATTTCTCCTAATGTAGGGGAAGCTTTTTTATCAGGGCGAAGGTCTTGGATTTGTTGTTCCGTTGTTCTTATTTTTTCAAATTTTTTCCTGTTCTCCCTCCATTCTTCTTTTGTATTTAATATTTCATCATAAATTTCTTTTATCTTAAAGGGAATGCAATCAGATTTGGTTAGTTTTCTTACTTTATCTTTATCTACTCCTTTTTGAATAAGATAATCAGCAAGCTGCCCTGAATCATTCAATTCTGGTACAACTACTAGATCATATTGATTTAACTCATCGTAAAAATCTTCTGGAAGGTGGCTTATAACAATAGGCTGATACCAGGAAACATCAATGCCATCCTCTCTTGCCAATTTTACAGCTCTCTTCATGAAAGGACTTGTGCTTCCCCAGCTTACAACTGCGATATTTGCATTGTCAGATTTATCAGATTTGACAAGAATATCTCTATCTTCTTCTCTTAATGATTCAAGTTTTAACCTTCTCTTTGCCATCATGACTTCATGATTTTTGCCCCCTTCAGTTACCTGAAAGCCAAGCTGGTCGTGCTCTAGTCCTGTTGTCCTGTATTGGCCCCCCCGGGTTCCTGGAATTGACACTGGTGAAATTCCTGAATCAGTTAATTTATATCTCATATATCCTTTTTCAAGTTCAGTTTCTGTTGGTTTTAATCTCTCTTCTATTGGAAATTTTTCCTTAAGTGGAAAGGCGAAAGTCTGGTTTGATACTGAAAGAAACTGATCTGTAAGGATAATTACAGGACACTGGTATCTTTCAGCTAAGTTTGTACCAATTATTGAATATTCAAGTGTTTCTTCAACACTTCCAGGAGCCAAAACAATTCTTGGTGAATCTCCGCTGCTCCCGTATAATGCAAGATTTAAATCTGATTGCTCTGTCTGTGTAGGTAGTCCGGTGCTAGGTGCGCCTCTCTGCACATCAACTACTACAACAGGGAGTTCACACATGCCTGCAAGCCCCAGTCCTTCAGTATATAAAGCAAGACCAGGTCCTGAAGTGACAGTCATGGCTTTGTTACCAGCAAAAGACGCGCCGATTGCCTCATGAATAGCTGCTAACTCATCTTCTGGATTAGATACACTAATTTTGTTTTCCTGGTCTTTTCCAATGAGAGTTGCAGTCTCAAGGATACTAGTAGCCGGAGTAATTTGATATCCGGAAAAAAATTTTGTTCCGGCCATCACACCACCAACAGCTACGCTTGTGTTTCCATTAAGAGTAACGGTTTTATCCTTGATAGGATTGTTTAAAAAATCATCATTAACAGAAAAAGGAGTAAAATTCTGCTCTGCATATTCGTATCCTTTTTCAAATGAGCTTAAATTCTTTTCCCGGAATTTTTCTTTTTTTCCGCTCCCCAACTCTTCAATCACAATATTTTCAACAACATCCCTATCTAAATTCAAAAGATATGTTATAGCTCCTAAAGACACTACATTATGACCCTTTCTGTTACCAGACTCTTCTGCTAATGTGTTTATTGGGATTAGATAGTCAGAATCACCTATTTCCTTTTGAAGGTCAGAAGCATCTGAATTTACAATATGTATTGTATCATCATCAAAAAACTCTTTATTCCTCATATAATTTTCATAATCAAATGAAACTGCAAGATCAGCAATATCTTCTAGAGCAGGAATTCTTCTGCTATTGTTAGATGCACTAATTCTGTATGAAACATCAGAACCTGAAATTCTAGAACCATAAAATTCATGCGTTGTAAGAAAAAGACCGTGTCTTGATAGAGCCTTTGTTAATAACTCTCCTAATTTATACGTACCGTGAAGGCCACTTGTTCCTCCTAAAATAATGTT
>WJJD01000071.1 GCA_014729915.1 Candidatus Woesearchaeota archaeon
ATTAAGGCCTTATGTCGAAAGAGCAGCTGATATTCTCGATGATAAGAAAATAAAACTTAAGCTGTACCATATTCCCTATTGTGTGATCTCAGAAACCTATCATAAGTTCGTTAAAAAAGGTATAACTGTCAAAGAGAGGAGGGTGGCACTCGCAAAGGTATGTAATAATTGCAGGTACGAAGAGGAATGCCCAAGGGTTTGGAAGAGTTACCTGAAAAATATAGGTACTAATGAATTTAAGGCTGTCCAACATGGAGTGGAACAAAAAAATGATGAGATTAAATTAATCTACAGCCCTCACCCGAACAAGGATGAGGGAGATATGCCGCCGCTGGGAATAGCTCTATTAGGCTCAATATTAAAAAGAAAAGGATTGAAGGTTTCTCTGTATGATTTGAATATAATGGTTAAGCACTTGAACAAGACTGAAAAGAATTTATTTGTGGATTTAAATCAATTCAATAAAGAAAGTGTAGAGGCATATATTTCTAAAGGCAAAAACAGGCAGCTATTTAAGGATTATGCAGAAAAAATGCTGTCTTTGATAGATATCAGAGAATGCAAGATCATAGGTTTTTCAATAAGATACGACTCTCTTTATACCGCTTTGGTCTTGTCTAAATCAATCAAGGAAAAAAATCCTGGATGCAAAATAGTCTTCGGAGGCAAATCTGAAGAACTTGAGAAAGAAGATTTTCTTAAGAGATTCGCTTTTATTGATTTTATTATATTAGGTGAAACATTAAGCTCATTTCAGATGTTATGCAACATTGTTCTTAATAAAACAGGGAATTTCAGAAACATAAAAAATATTATTTTCATGAAAAATTCCGAAATCATTACTAATAACTATCTTGAACAAAACGATCCTGATAATCTTCCAGAACCATCTTTTGATACTCTTCCTTTAGATTTGTATAAGCAATGGACAAACTCAAAAAAGGTGATACTTCCCTATTTTTTTAATACAGGATGCAAGAACAAATGCAGTTTTTGTCATCCTCATAATTCAGAATATGCTTTCAAAACAAAAAAAATTGGCAAAATTATGTCTGAGCTAAAAAGTCTTTCAGAAAAATACAATACAAATTATTTTTATTTTTTAAACAACCTGATCAATCCTGATTACAGTTATCTTGAGGATTTCTGTAGGAGTATTATCAGTCATAGACTCGACATTTTATGGACTGACAGCGCAAGACCTGTCTTGCTGGACAGGAAGATATCTAAAATATTAAGAAAATCCGGGTGCATAAGCCTTACTTTAGGGATTGAATCCGGAAGCAGGAAAATTCTAAAACTTATGAGAAAAGGATTTATGCCTGAAACAGCTGAAGAGTCAATCAGAAACAGCTCTGAACAGGGAATTTGGGTCTATGCTAATTTTATTGGCGGATTTCCAGGAGAAACAGAAGAGGACATGAAAAAGACACTGGATTTTTTTAAAAGGAATATAGAATACATAGATGATTATCAAGTCTCTGATTTTCAGCTGCTGAGTCATTCTATCATCTATCAAAAACCTGAAATGTTCAAGATAAGAATCAGAAGCACTTTTGATAAGAACAGATATGGACCTGAACATATGTTTCAATATGATGAGATAAACGGATTAAAATGGGAAGAAAAAGTTAAATTAATTGAAGATTTTAAAAAAGAAATTAAATATATTTGGAAAGAAAATAAAAATTATGATCCATTGATAAAAAGGACAATACTATATGAACCCTTTGGAAAATATAAAGATAAGGATAAAGTTAGACAATGGATTGTAAAAAATGAGGAAAAAATTGGAGTTAAATTGATTTATTAAAATAATTAATTAGAATAAAATGAATATACAAAACAATTGGAAACATAGAGTAAGTTCAGAAAAATTTTTGTTAAAATATGAGGAAATATTTTTAACTGGAAAAGAAAGTACAATATTAAATGAATTTATAGCTGTTCTTTATGATATCAAACCATGTATGAGATTTTGGCTGGAATTTAAAAATTATAAATATTATAATAAATTAGTAAAAAAATTTAATCTTTATATAGATTTTTCAAATTTTAATATAAGTAGAAATAAAAACAAGTTTGAATGCTCTATAAGTACAACACCAAAAAAAAAGTTAGTAGCTGTTTTCGCTTATATCTCAAAGAATAAAAATTAGAAGAGACAGGAAGCTAGTGGGGATTATTTTTAAAGAAAATAAAGATTTTGGAATTATAATTAATTTTGAATAGAAAATATATAATGGCAAATATGAACAACAATTTCTTAAATGAAATTAGAAACTATATATACGTAACGGATAGATGCAATAATAATTGTCAAACTTGTAGTTATATCAATACTTCAAATAAAATTTTGTCTTTGGAGAAATTAATAAAAACTCGAAAAAATAATATTTCTCAAATCATATTTTTCGGAGGAGAACCAACTCTAAATAAAAAACTACATGAATTTATTGTATTATCAAAAAAGTCAGGGTACAAAGATGTAATTATTTTCACAAATGCCAGGATGTTTTATTATGAAAAATACACTGAAAAAATCATTAATTCAGGATTAACAAAAGCAGTAATTAAAGTATTTAGCTATGATAAAAATACTCATGAAACATTAACGAATATAAAAAATAGTTATGATCAGACTTTAGAAGGAATTAATAATTTATCAAAACATCCTGTGCATATATCTCTTTTCATAACAATAACAAAACTAAATTATAAAGGATTAGTAAACACAATTTTGTTTTACACATGTAATTTTCCTGGAATTAATCAAATCAATATTTCTTTAACAAAAGCTAATCAAGAAAATAAAAAGCTAATACCAAAACTATCAAATATCCGACCTTATTTAGAAAAAGCACTAGAATTTTCTAAGAATAAGAATATTGATATTCAAGTTGAGGGAATTCCTCTGTGTTTTTTAAATAATTATGAAGATTATTCTTTTGAAGCAAGACATATTTTACATAATGAAGTTGAAGCAACTGAGATTAATCCTTTTTTTAAAATAATAGAGGTTAATACATTAAAAAATAAAAAAAGTAAATCTGATATTTGTAAACAATGCAATCTAAATTCAATATGTTTTGGAGTATGGGATTTTTACAATGAAATTTATGATCTAAATGAATTAAAACCTAATGAAAATAATTTAAAGGATGTAAAAACAAAAATAAAATATTATTACACAAAACTAAGGCCAGTAATCAAAAAATACTATTAAAAATGGAACATTTGAATCTAAACCTAAGCTGCAACCAGAACTGCATGTTCTGCATTCTAGACAGATTTCATGGGAAAAACAGAAGATTTGTCAAAGAAGATTCAAGACAAGGGATTTCAATAGAACAGGCAAAAGAAAAAATTGATAGGATTGCAGACAATAAGATAACCGATGTCTTAACATTTCTCGGTGCAGAGCCCACTGTAAGACCCGGGCTCATAGAACTGGTGGATTATGCCAGGCAAAAAAACATAAAAATAATTGAAATCAGCACAAACTGTATCAAATTAGCTGATAAAGACTATGCACGGAAGCTGATTCATGCCGGAGTCGATAGGATCGTAACATCGCTTCATTCCTATAAACCTAAGCTATGTGATAAAATTGTGGGGGTTAAAGGAAATTTTAACAAGATAATTGCGGGAATTAAAAATTCTATTGAGCTTGGAGTTGATTTAAGGATTACCCATGTTATTTTTTCGCAGAATTATAGGGATATACTTAGTTTTATCAGATTCTGCGAAAAAAATTTCCCGAAAATAATTTATCAGGAAAACATGGAGCCATTTACATTTTTATACCTACAATCCCCTGTTATTATTGAAAAAGCAGAAAAAGAGAGAATAGATTGGATCAGAAAACAGATGCCAAGATTTTCAGAGACTTCTCCATATATTTACGAAGCGATGAAGTATTTAAAATCAAAACAAATTAGGTTTACAGTAGAAGGGATTCCTTTATGCTATTTAAAAGGGTTTTTTGAAAACAGCATTGATTTTCATGAAGCGCTTGATGATAAAATAGTCCATATAAAACAAGATCCAAATTCCTCTGAAATCCTTCATGCAAAGACATTTTTGGATTTGAGGTCTAAAGGAATAGAATGCCAGTTCTGTTCAAAAAATAATCTATGCTATGGGGCCTGGCAGGAATACGTGCAATTATACGGGACAGGTGAGTTTATCCCTATTTTATAACAAACAACTATTAATAATTATAAACACTGGCGATTGTTTGATTAATTAATATGAAACAATTATCTAAAAAAAAATTACTTGCTGCATTAATCTGGATTGTTTTCTGTTTAGTGTCAGCAGAATTCATTGTCCGGCTTACTCTGCCAAAATTTACAAAAATTGAGCATAAATACGGTTGGACAACTTGTAATGATGAATGCACCAAAACCCGTTTGATAATAAATAATTCAAATCATGAATATAACATAACCAATAATTTTTTTAATCACGGGTTTAAGAGATGGGACAATATAAATAGTAATAAGACAAAGATTCTGATTCTAGGAGATTCATTTACTGAAATGTATACAGTTCCTAACGGCAAAGAATGGTACTCTTATTTTGAAAAGGAATTTAACAGCATTGAATTGTTTGTATATGGGTGTAATGGATTCGGTACAATTCAGGAATATTTAGTTTTAGATGATTATTTTGACATAATAAAACCAGATATTATCCTATTGCAATTCTACTCTTCGGATTTTTCGGATAATCTTTATGAATTTGAAAGAGCACTCTATCCGAAGATCAATGCTTTTAGACCATATCTGGAAGACGGAAAAATAATATATAAACAACCGGTAATATTTTCATCCGCAAGACAGATATCATGGATTGTTGATTATCTTCTGGGCATTTATGACAAATGGAGATTAGATTATAATAAGAATCACAATATCAGCCCATATCTCGAGGTGGATCAAACAGACTTAACAAATTACAAAAACAAGAGTTTTTTTAAAACCTTAATTATTATTAACATGATAATAAACAGGACAAAACCTGCCCCTGTTTATTTTTTTAGTGCTGATTCATTTACTGAGTTGGAGAATGATTTATGTGCTCAATCAGGTTTGAAATGCATAAAGGGTGTTGGTGAACTTATTGAAAATAAATCAGAGCAAGGATATCATCTCACTCCAAAAAATGATTTGATTCATTGGAATGAACTTGGAAATGAATTAGTGGGAAAATATTTGTCAGATTATTTTAAGGTGCATGAAATATTAAAATAAAAAAGAATCAGAATGCCTTTTCAATTAGACAGAAGATATGTTGATCCGAACCCGGAAAAAGAAGTTAATATCGTCGCTAGTTATAAATGTAATAATAACTGCCTTTTTTGCTGTGAGGGATGGCATCGGAACCTTGATGAGAAATCCACGTCTGAAATTAAAAATATTCTTCAGGAAGCAAAAAAAAATAAAGTTACAAGAATACTTTTTATGGGAGGAGAACCCTCAGTAAGGACGGACATAATAGATTTGGTGTCATATGCTAAGGACATTGGGTTTAAAGAAATATTTTTAATATCTAACGGAAGGATGTTCTCTTACACGCATTTTACAAAAAAGATTATTGATGCCGGGATGACAAATGTCTTGTTTTCTCTTTTAAGCCATAAAGAGAAAATTCATGATGAATTGACTCGAAGCAAAGGCAGCTTTAATCAGATTGTTAACGGGATTAAAAATGTAAAGAAATTTAAGAAAATCATTGTTGGTAACAACACAACTGTAACAAAATTGAATTACCAATATCTGCCTGAACTTGCCGAATTTCTTGTGAAATTATTAACACCGCCTTGGGATTATTTTGAATTCATTCATGTAAATCCTTTTGGAAGCGCGTGGGATAATTATGAAGAGATTGTTCCCGAACTAAACAAAATCGCACCGTATGTCCATAGAGCAATTGACATCGGTTTGAGAAATAATATTAAGGTCACAGCAGAAGCAATGCCTTTCTGCCATATGAATGGATATGAAAAATACGTGACAGAACTACAGATGTCTGAAGAAAGGGCGAAAATTACCCCAAAAGGAGATAAGGATGATCTAAATCTTGCAAGAAAATATGGAGCTAAAGTAAAATCAGAAAAATGCATGTCCTGCAGATATGAGCCAATATGTGAAGGCTTGTGGAAAAATTATGCGAAAAAGCAGGGGTTTTCTGAATTAGAGCCGGTCAAAGGAAAAAAAATTAATACATGGGATGAGTTTAGAAAGGAATTTTTTCATGATTTATTATAAGCTGCATCCATAAACTAAGATTTTTGTATCAAATAATATTTAATAAATTACCATGACCTTAAAAGAAAATCTGAATTTAAAAAAAAAATCATATCATAAATTAGGGATGCAGCTTTTATTTAAACCAGTTCAAAACTTATGAGAGGATCATTTCTAAATTGTTCAATTATATTATCAAAATAAATCTTATTGCATAATTTATTGCCTTCCCTGGTATTTACGTGAACCGGATCAAATTCAATATCACTAAAATATGGTTCTTTATCCTCAATCTTATTAAACTCATTATCAAGATCCACAACTGAAATATTGTTTTTCCGAGCTATCTGCCTCATCTTTTCAATGTAGAGATTATGGATAGGCAGGAGCATATTTTTTTCAAGAAAAACACAGTCTAAAATAATCATTTTCGAAAGCTTCCCCGGAACAAGTGCATTTGGCGGGGTTATGAAACTGATTTTTTTGTCATTATTTTCAGCTATTTTTATAATTTCAACCAGATTATCAGAAAAATTTTGCAAAGGAACCCTGTATATTGTTGTGTTTGAATGATTCAGATTTGACAGGAATTTTCCCGGATTCTTTGTAAAGCTTTCTGCACATATTTTTCGATTTGATTGAAGAAGGGCATTGTATGTGCTTTCAGAGATGAAATTGCAGAATTCGCAATTTGCTGATTCATGGTCTTTAATTTCATGCGCAAACTCCCTGCCATAGTAACATTCATTAGTCTCGCAGGGATTGATATCATAATTGTACCAGTGGTCATTCCATCCGGCAAGAACAGAAATCATATCAATATGGGTATAATTCAAGTACCATCTCAATCTCTGGAGAATATAATTTGTATGGTCGCCCCCCCTGCCCCCATCTATAACATTTATGAAAGTAATGTCCTTTCCATAATAAGTAAGGTTTCTTAATCTATTATTAAATTCTTTTTCAAGATTATAAGCATTCGGGCACCCAGCTTCAATCACTGAATCGCCTATAAGCAAAATCCTTAGAACCTTGTCTTGGCTGTATTCCTTGTAATTCCTGAAAAAATCTTCATAACAATCAAAACAAAACTCTTTATTTCCTGATAAAGAATTTTGGGTATCCTGATTCAAATTTATATATCTAAAAATGGCTTCAAAAATTAAAAACATAAAAATAAAACTTAATATCAATAAGGATAAATTTATAAAAAAAGATCTAAATTTCATTCTTTTAATTAACTCGATTAAGTTTATAAAATTTATGAGATAAGATTTTAGACATATTTAAAAATCAAATACTATTTTACAACTTTGTCAAATTTAAACAGGGTGGATATTATAAAAAAAATACTCCCAACTTTTCTGTACATAGGAACTGAATGTAATAATAACTGCATTTTTTGTACAGAAGGCGGATACAGGAACGATAAGAGCCTCAAGGATATTTATAAAGAGTTCGATAAAATCAAGGATAAAAACTCTGAAATTAACCTGATGGGAAAAGAGCCCAGCATATCAAAGGATTTGTTCAAGATACTTGAATATGCAAATCAAAAGGGATTTACAAATTTATCGATGACTTCAAACGGCAGGATGCTTTCTTATATCGAGTTCATAAGAAAACTCCAATGCTTTAATATCAGATCTTTCGGTATAACACTTGTTGGTCATAACAGTAAACTGCATGATTCTCTTACTAGAGCAGAAGGGAGCTTTGAGCAGACAGTCAATGGATTAAAAAATTTAAAAGATCTCAAAATACCCTTCTTAATCAACATAGTTGTGCTGCAGCAGAACAAGAATTACCTGGAAAATATAGTTCAGTTCTTATTGGATTACAGGCCCAGGAATATTAATTTCTTATTTGCCATCCCTGGTTATGATGCCATGGATAAGAAAACTATACCCCAGATGACTGAAGTTATCCCGATTATAACAAAGCTGATACACAAATATAAAAACCTTATTATCGGTTCTGTCGGTTTCCCGAACTGCCTTATGGGTAAAGATGAAACATATAATGTACAATGCCTTGAAGCATCCTACAACAGGACAACCAAAATAAATATCTGCAATGAATGCAAATATGACTGCGGAATCTTTAAAAGTTATATTGACATATATGGGACAGATGAATTTGAGAACGTATTACCGATTAAATAAATGAAAAAAACTGATATAATCCTCGGATATAGATGCAATAATAATTGTATATTTTGCTCCACTGCCCATTTTCCGAAGACACAGGTAGCAAAAGAGAAAATCAAACAGCAGATTCTTGAATCAAAAAAAAATAAAGCTGATGAGATCTGTTTTACAGGAGGAGAGCCTACAATAAGAAAAGACATCATCGAGATAGTATCTTTTGCAGGAAGGCAGAATTTTAAGCAGATCTACATTGACAGTAACGGGCGGCTTTTTTATTACAAAAAATTCTGTGAAAAAATTATTAATGCTGGTGCAACAAGCTTTTTAATTCCTTTTTACGCTGCAGATAGAGAAACATTTAAGTTAATAACAGGATCAGAACATGCATATGAACAGACTTTAGAAGGAATAAAAAATTTAATAAATCTAAATCAAAAGGTTGATGTAAATATTGTTCTTGTAAAACAAAATATTACACAATTGTCTAAGATAGTAAATTTATTATTAAATTATAAAGTTAAAAATATTTTATTCTGGGGGTGTTGTCCAATAAATAATCCAAAATTTAATTTTAAAAAAATAATTCCTAATCCAAAGGATGCAGCGTATTATTTAAATAAAACATTAGACTCTTATGAGCAAAAAATTTCTCATATTTCTATAAACGGGATTCCCCCATGTAAGATAAAAAAATATGATAAATATTTTGTCTGGAAATATACTTATATGTCAGTACTTCTTGGACATAATTGGAAAATAGATGACCTTGAAAAACAAAAATTAGATAACTCAATTAAGGGAAAAATCTGCTCTTCCTGTAAAAGAGTCGAAACATGCCCAGGGATATGGAAGGAGTATTTCAAATATTATCATGAAGAAGAATTTGAATTAATGCCCTATTAAAGTGCTATTGATATGTAAATTAAAAATAGGATATGTCGGGTCAAGGTATTGAGAATTTTGAAAAACATCAAAATTCTTTAAGAAGAACTTTGAATTATTCTCTATAAACATCTGAAAATAGAGATCAATTTATAGATAATTCAAAGTTCTCTATAGGTAATTCAAAGTTCTCTATAGGTAATTCAAAGTTCTCTATAAAAAAAAGATTTTTAAATACTGTAATTATTTATTATCAAAGGGGCAATGAAATATCAAAGATTTATTAAATACGTGGTTTATATTAGTATCTTACTAATTATTCTTTCACTAATAGGGTGCGAGAAAAGAATAAAAGAACCAATAAATAACTTTAAGGGGAATGAGGAGAATAAAATGGATAATCAATATATGGATTTAGACTTTAGGGAAATTGCAGAAAAGTCACATATTTGGACCGATTACAATGTAGAAGCCAAAGGAGTTTTATTTAAAGACAACATATTATATATTAAACTTCTTAATGAGAACAATGAAATACCCATTGAAAAGGTTACAATATATAATAAAAAAACTAATGGATTTGACAATGCAGATACCATTGTTAAAATTGATAAAATTATCTTTGCTCCGAATTCAGAAATTGTATTAGAAGTTCCTCTGAGGACAGTGCCTTACAAGTTCATAATAAGGAATAGCGAGAATAGTGAATGGGTCGTTGGAGCTATTAACGATAGAGGAGACTGGAGCGAATAAATTTTTTTTTTATAATTCCCCTGATTAATGTCTATTAGTTTTTAAATTTATAATGAAGAAATTAAAAAATAATTCACAATATTACCAAAAAGATATTGATATTGTTGATTCTGAAGCAAGAATTTTAACAGGATTTTTGTGCAATAACAGATGTATATTTTGTATAGAAGGAGATAGACCAAAATATAATAGAAAATTTAAGGCTATAAAAAAAAATCTTGATGAAGCAAAGGAAAAAAGTGTTAGTCTAATTTCATTTTGCGGAGGAGAATTATCTATTCATAAAGATATTTTCAAACTTTTTGAATATTGTCATAAACTGAAATTTGAAGAAGTTGTCATAGCAACGAATGCAAGGATGTTTTATTATGATTGGTTTACAGATAAATTTGTTGATAGGTGTGTCTATCATGATATGAAAACAAAAATGGTATTTTCATATCATGCACATAAAAGTGAAATTCATGATCCTCTTTGCTCTATTAATAATGGGTTTTCCCAGGCAATTACCGGGATAAAAAAATTATTTAGAAAATTAAAAGATGAGAAAAAGGATAAAAGTGTATATGGCTCCCAGAATCTGGTAATTAACAGGTTTAATTATAAGTATTTAAGTGAGATTGTAAGATTTACCCATTCATTCGGCCTTATTAAGCATATTCAATTTATCAATATTTTACCTTATGAGAGTGCAGAAAAAAGTTTTAAAAAACTTGTACCTAAAATCAATCAAGTCCTGCCCTATGTGAAAGAGGCTATTAAAGATTCAAAAAAAATTGGTATCAACCTTTATATTGAACAAATGCCTTTTTGTTTATTTAAAGAATATAAGGATAATATAAGCGAGCTTCTTGACGGACGGATATTTTCTGAATTTGATATTGAGAATATTAATAGGAGCAGCTATAAGTTTCCGGAATGCAAAGAATGCAAATATTATTTAAATTGTCCGGGAGTATCCAATACTTACAAACAGTATTTTGGAACTAGCCATCTGAAAAAACATATCAGTCCTTACTCAAAATAAAATGATATCGAATAGAAAACGCATGGATATAAGATTAGGATTTGAATGCAATAACGCATGCCTTTTTTGTGCAGTTGGGCTTGAGAGAGAAACAATAAGTTCAAAAACAACAGGACAGGTCAAAGAAGATATTACTGAAGCAAAAAAATTGGGAATAGACCAGCTTGATTTTACGGGAGGGGAACCGACAATTAGAAAAGATATATTTGAGATTATTTCATACGCAAAAAGCCTTGGTTTTCCGATTATCCAGATGCAGTCTAATGGAAGAATGTTCTCTTATAAGAACTTTTCAGATAGATTAATAAAATCAGGATTAACTGCAATCGGTTTTTTGTTTCCGAGCCATAAGAAGCAGATATATGAATTATTAACACAGGCAAAGGGGAGTTATGGACAGGTTTTAAAGGCATTTGAAAATATCAAAGATTCTGACCTGCACATATCCACAATAACAGTTGTGAACAAATATAACTTTGAAGATCTGCCTGAAACCACGCGGTTTTTAGCAGGCCTGAATAATAAATTTAAGAATTATTTTGCTGAATTTAATTTTATCATGCCCTCAGGAGATGCCTGGAAAAACAAGGAAAGATTAATTCCTAAGATAACAAAGACAATACCTTATATAAAAAAATCCTTAAACATCTCAAAAAAAAATAATTTTGAATTAAATATAGAAGGGATTCCCCTTTGTTTTTTACAGGGGTTTGAGGATAATATCGTTGAATTTGGAATGGCTTCTGACTGGCAGATGAGGATGGGCAACGGCATAGTTGAAGATTTTAATAAGAGGAGGCTTGAAAAAGGCAGAAGCAAGGGACCTCAATGTGAAGAATGCAATTTGAATAATAAGTGCAACGGGCTTTATAAAGGATATGAATTAATCCACGGGTTTGGTGAACTTAAACCAATTTAAAACTCTGGAAAAAATGTACAAGAAAAAAATTATATTAAGGGATTATATTTATCTAAATCTATGATGCATATATTGCACAAATATATAAAAAAAAACCAAAATATACCTTGGTGGTTAATCTTATTATCAGTTCCTGTTCTTCTTCTCATGTTCATCATAATAAAGAGAGATAATCCATTAATGAAATACATATATCTTTATTTGACAGGTTTTCATTTTTTACTTTTTATCTTATTTTTACTAGTAAATTTTAAAGTAATAAAAAAAAAATTAAATCTGACATTATCAGATGATTTCATTCTTCTATTTTTACTAATGATAACCTCTGTGCTTTTAGTGAATTATTCGGGGAAGTGGATCATCTCGGGTGTTGGACACACCTCTTATCTTAAACATGCAATAAGTGTCATAGTCAATCATGATCCCGGGGATTTAACAATTCATGGATATATAATACCATTAATATTATTATTTAAAATATTCGGGAGCAGCATTCGGACAATCCATTTATTCAATCTAATTTTGTCATTAACATCAATAGTTATTTTATATTTTATATCAAAAATCTTTATCAGATCCAAAATTATCTCTCTGGCTTTAGTCTTGGTTTTCAGTCTGAATAAAAACTTTCTCTTCTGGTCTGGGACTACTGAAATGAGTGCAATGAGCGTTCTCTTTATTTTATTTGCTATACTTTTATGTTTAATAGCACGCAGATCAAATAATAGATATCTAACCTTACATGCAATTTTAACTATATTCTATGTCACAACCATTAAAATTGACAACATATTTCATTTGCCATATTTATTATTGATACTTTTCCCGAAACAAAACCTGTTAGATTTTTTTAAAAAAAAAGATTTTTTTTTATCTATCTCATTAGTTCTTTTTTTTATTCTTTTATTTCAGACCCTTTATTTCCCGTTTGTTGCACAACCATATTCTTATGAAATGTTTGTAATGCAGGGAGACAAAATAAAAAATGTCTGGGAAACCCAGAAAATACTGAAACCCAAATATTTTTTTTCAATTTTCTTTAATATGGTTGAATACAATTTTGAACTTTCTGTTGTTTTTATATTAATCTTTTTTTTAGGAGTTATTTTCCAGATTAATAGTTCTAGAGACGACATAAAAAATAATATTCGATATCTGTTTATTCTCTCTCTTTTATGGATCACGAATCTGATAATGTTATTTTATTTATATAGAAAAACTATAGGAGTTATGAGTTCTCAGGAATATTCTGTCAGGGTTTTTCCTATTTTATTTTTTGTTTTTGTTTTTGCAATAGCAAACATTAGAAATTTTTTTCAAGGCAGGAAATATAAAAATCTGAAAATCATTGTTGATTTAGTAATAATGATATTCTTATTGTCTGAGATAATATTTGCATTCAATTCTTTAGGGGAAATAAACGAGAGATATAAAAAAGAGATGCTTGAAGGAAATCATACAAAGTCAATTATTCAGGCAGTAGACTGGATAGTTGAACAAAATAATCAAGGTTATGTTATCCTTAACCCTGCTCCCATGTACAATGAACTGCTATATGCTGAGCTTGGTCATGCAGCAAAACACATTAATATAAGAGAGATAGAATCCGGATTAAAAGACCAGTATAATATTTCAATACTTGATTTTATATCAGGTCCAGTTTATTATATAAAACCAAAATATTGTGATGAAAAAAGAATTCAGGAAAATATTAATTACCCTTTTGTATTATTGATTTGTAATAATATCGAGACATTTACAAAATTTGATATTTCGCAAAGGTTTGAATATGCTGAAGTATATATGTCCAACATGACTGTAAATAAGAGTGAGCTATTACAATTGTTCATGGTAAATTATACAAATTGAAATAATAAGTCTAATAAATGCGTTAAGAAATTTATTTATATGCTATGCCGGACAGAGTCATACTAATTTAAACATGAATTGATCAGTGGTTTTGACGAGTTGAAACTTATCCTTTAGTTAGTTACCTTATAGACAATGAAATGCTCTTTGTCATAGATTTTTTTAAGACTATTGGAATCTAGGAATCTCTTGCACAAGGGTCTGACAATCAAATCACCGATTTTATCGTTCTCTTTTCTGCAGATTTCCTTTTCTTCAAGATAATATGTCTCTTCATCTTGTTCAACAATTATTTTAAATGATCTGACATTATCCGAGATCTCCATTAATTCAAGAGAGTCAACATTCTCTCCAAAAAGCATTAGCTCCCTCATTGCTTCACCTTCAGTGGTTATTATCTTGAAGGCAGGTGATATCTCCTTCCTGATCTTTAAGATTTCTCTTTGTCTGTTATAATTTCTTTTCAAAAATTTTACCTCATCCAATGTGCCAGAGATATATGTGACCAAAAAAAGGATTATGAAACTCACAAAGAAATATCTGGTCAGGCTTTTCTTCGACAATTTTTTGGTGACCTTATTAATACCTGCTGCAGCTAACAAAAACAATGGAATATATGAGACAACTATATATCTCTGTGGAATTCTATTTGGATCCCCCGGATACACTAAAAAACTCATGACTGAAACAAAATACCAAAAAACAAGGTATCCAATTTCCTTTTTATTTCTTTTATTAATAAAAATTGCTGCAAAAGCCAAAAATAAAAATATAAACTTTCTGCTTTCAAAAAGAAATCTGATAAAGTAATTTAAATGAGGTAAAAAATTGTTCGAATCATCTGTAAATTTATTATTCAGATGCACAGAACCGATGAATTCTGCAGTTATAATATTAAAAACAAATAAAAATACCAGAATCAAAAATAATATTTTCGAGGAAATATCACAGTCAGAGCTTATCTTATTGATTTTTAATTTTTTTCTATTAATAAATAAATAAAAGATTGAAATTAAAGAGACAGTGATGATACTGTTCGGCCTAAATAAGAAAGACCAGATAATCAATGATAAAGATAATAAAAAGAATCTTTTTGTCTGTATATGAAACAGCAAGATCAAAAAGATTTGTGATAATACTATGAAAAATATATTAAATAATGCAGTCTCTTTTGATGCTGTCATCAAAATGTGAACTGGAAAGATTGAGAATAAGCAGCCTGAGATCAGACCAATCCTGACATCTTTAAATAATAAAGCTGAAAATAAAAATATCAGGACTATTGACATAGAAGAAATTATTAGGGAGAAATAATATCCCTGTGCAGCCAGGGGGAATCCGAAGAAAGTATATAGAAGGTTCATAAAAAACGAGTGTCCTATTGGATATTGTGGAGAATCAGGCATAATGCAGCTGTCTAATGAACCTCTTTCACATCTGTTCCAAATATGATATTTATATAGATAATATCCTGTTATTGATTGTTGGATATTCTTTCCCACTCCAAATTCAGTCAGAGAGGTTGATAATCTTAGGCTAGTTCCAAAGGCAAGGATTATTAAAAAAACAATAATCCAGATTTTTTTCGGATTATAGGCCTTTGTAAATCTGGTTAAATCTTTGAGATTTATAAAGAACAAGAAAATAATTAAAAACAAATGAAAATAAGTTATATAATAATTATATCTTAATGCTAAAGAAATTATCCAGTTCATGTTTTTATGTAGATACGAGACAGACTCTAAAGATATAAAAAAGTATTGTTTTCTTTGGCTGATAAAAATTAGAGAACCAAAACAATCCAATATCACATCCAAAAACTATTTAATATAATAAATCTCATTAATGATGTCAGAAAAAAATGGCTCAAACAACAACTCGGCAAAAGCTCATCTTAGTGATTTTCGGAATCATTCTCAGTCTGTTAATATTAGAATTATTACTCAGGGTTGGCGGGGTTATGTATGATTTCACAAGAGTCTCTTTAGATTATGACAAAGAAAAATCAGCCGATTACACCATACTCTGCATCGGGGAATCCACAACAGAGCTCGGGGGTATTGATTCATGGCCAAAGCAATTAGAAGAGATTCTCAATAATCAATCAGATTCAATCAGATTCAATGTAGTCAATAGAGGTCTTCCGGGGACAAACACTGCCTTTTTGTTGGACGGAATTGATGATGCTATTGAGAAATATGACCCTGATCTGGTGATCTCAATGATGGGAGTGAATGACGGGAACCTTAAGATCAGGTTTGATGAGGGTAAAAAATTAAAAATTGCCCAATTGATGGATAGGATTCGAATACTGAGGTTAGCAAATTTATTGTATTCATCCTTTAAAAAGCGTTGGAGTGATAATGATCAAAAAAATTCCATAGAGAAGAGAACAGGGTATAATATTAAAGAATACAAGGAGTATGCAGAAATTGGGTTCGGATATACACAAGCGAAAAAATATAAAGAAGCAGAAGAATTATATGCTTCTGTAATCGATGACAATCCGAATGAATCACTTGCTTATTTTCTCCTTGCTCAGCTATATCATGAAGAAATGAGAACAAATTATAAAGAAGCAGAGCAACTATATTTAAAATCTATTGAGTTAAACCCTAAGCACAAGGAAGCATACTGGAGACTCGGGACATTATATGTTGATTTGAAGAGATTTTCTGAGGCAAGAAAAATAATCGAAAAAGCAATAGACATTGGACCAGTATATAACTATGCATACTTTATATTAGGGGAATTATACTATCAGGAAGGCTACCCTCCCGAAAAGATTCATAAATTCTATGAAGAGAACGGATATTCAATTATGTATAAGGAAACAGAACCTTTTGAAAATACCAAATACCATTATATTAAATTATATGAAATCTTATCAGAAAGGGGTATAAAATATATTGCAATGCAGTACCCGACTTTAGATATTAATATAATCAGACAAATGTTTAAAGGAGGTGAAAACATAATTTTTGTAAGTAATGAATTTAATTTCAAAAATGCACTGCACAGGTACAGCTATGATGAATTATTCACAGATAATTTTGCGAATCAGGAGAATAACCTATTTGCTGGAAATTACGGACATGCGACAAGGTTCGGGAATCGACTAATTGCAGAAAATGTTGCTGATGTGATTTTCAATAATATAGAAGCATAATCTTTTATATTATCAGATGGATGATACTAAAAACTCAGGGAATGATATCTACCATTTATCCTGGAGATTGTCTTCCCTTTTTACAAGAAAATTTTCAATGATCAAATAATCAATCCCTGTCCCCATCATGCACCTGTAGGCATCATACGGAGTACAGACAATGGGTTCTCCCCTGATATTAAAAGAAGTGTTTATTAATATGGGAATGCCAGAGAGTTTCTCAAATTCCCTCAACAGATCATAAAAAAGCGGATTAGATTTTCTTGAAACAGACTGCAGGCGTCCGGTACCATCAACATGAGTGACAGAAGGAAGAATTTTCTGAATTTTTTTTTTTATTGGATAGACCATCAGCATGAAATCTGCAGGATTTGGCAGAGGCTCATCACATTCAAAATATTCTGCTGCATCTTCTTTACAAACCACAGGCGCAAAGGGTCTGAAAGATTCCCTGTGTTTTACTTTGTTATTTAAAATATCTTTTGCCTCTGGATTTAATGGATTTGCCAGGATGCTTCTTGAACCTAATGCTCTAGGCCCCCATTCCATCTTTCCCTGGAACCAGGCAACAATATTATTATCATAGATAAGCTCTGCTGTTTTTTTCAGTAATTCATTTTTATTTTTAAATTTTGAATAATGAATTTTGTTTTTATCTAAAAATTCATGTACTTGTCCAGTCGAAAATTCAGGTCCAAAAAAACAGGTATCTTGAACATAATTTCTTTTATGGTTTAATATTGAGTTATATATAAAATAAGCAACTCCCAGACTGGCTCCTCCATCTCCTGCAGCAGGCTGGATCCAGATTTTTTTAAAAGGTGATTTTCTTATGATTTTTCCATTTGCGACACTGTTCAAGGCACATCCACCTGCTAATGAGAGATTACTGCACAGTGTTTTTTCATATACATGATTTAGTATTTTAAAAAAAACATCTTCATAAATCATCTGGAGAGCTGCAGCAATATCTTTATGGTGCCTGCTTAGAGGACGGTTAGGATTTCTCGGTTTTGTTTTTAATAAATCACATAATTTTTTAGAAAACATCTTATCAGAATAATGAAATTTAAAATATTTAAGATCCAGTTTGAAGCTACCATCTTTCTTTATTTTTATCGCCTTCTTAAGATAATTATAGTAAGGGTTTGATTTTTTGTTCTTGTTTCCGTATGAAGATAATCCCATAATTTTATATTCAGAATTATTAACCTTGAATCCAAGAAAAGCAGTAATTGCGGAGTATAATAGGCCCAGTGAACTTGGAAATTTAATTTCCTGCAACAAATTTATTTGATTGTTTATTCCTTTCCCATATGAAGTGGTTGTCCATTCCCCAACCCCATCAATAGTTACGATAGCAGCTTTTTCAAAGGGACTTACAAAAAAGCAGCTTGCAGCATGAGACAGATGATGCTGGATAAATAGTATATCTCCTTTGTATTCAAGATTTTTTTTTATGTTAGTAATTATCCTGAGTTTTTGATTTATCCAGGAAGGCATGGTCTTCAGAAATGTTTTATAGGTTAACGGAAAAAAACTTAGGTGCTGAAATAAAATTCTTTCAAATTTTATTAATGGTTTTTCATAAAACCCGATATAATCAAGGTCGTTTGCAGTAATATTTAGAGACTTAAGACAAAAATTAACCGCATTAATTGGAAAAGACATATCATGTTTTATCCTTGAAAATCTCTCTTCCTGTGCTGCTGCAACAATCTTTCCATCTCTAATCAAGGCTGCAGAAGCGTCATGATAATAACAGCTTATTCCCAGGATGTACATTTTTTTAGAATTGTCTATAATATCTATTTAGCTCTTCTTTTTTAAGATTTAAATTGTTCCAATAGGTCTTTCTTTTTGTTTTTGAGTTGATGAATTTTTTTTTCAGGAGTCTGGACAACAATGTTGTCAATCCAACTCCCGAAAGATAAACCAATGATAATAATAAAATGTTTATTATGACATTTATATTAAGGAAATAATCAGAAAATCCCTGTTTAAATTCATTTACCATATTCTTTATTCTAACCATCTTCTTAAAAATGCTCCAAGTACAGATATTAACACAGATACGAATATTATGATATAAAATGAGTGTCCTTTTAGAACTGAAAAAAATAATAACAAACAGGATGTAAAAACAAAAAATCCTGAAATATATCCGATTCTCTCATAAATAGACATCTCTTTTTGTCTTAATTTCATCAAATTTTATAAAAAAAAATTAATTTATAAACTTTTCATAGTATTAAAATAACGCATAGATAAAAGGTGAAACCGCACTTTGCTGTGCAACAATGATTAAAATACCAACCAATAATAACATTATTATGATCGGGGTCAGCCACCAGACCTTTCTTATCTTAAGAAAATTCCAGAGTTCTTTTAATAAACAGTAATTTTTACTCATAATTTTTCCTAATTTTCCGAAATTTAAAAATTTTTGTTCTTAAGATCAAGTTTTTTAAGTTTTTTCTGGCATCTGATAATTACAGCTAAAAGTACAAATGACAAAAAAAGTATAAGGTATGTGAAAAATGATTCAGAGAGGATAGTCTCTTTACCAAAAATTATTAGAAATAAATTAAAAACAATAAAAATCAGACGCAGTTCACTAATTGAAATTTTTGACAGACTGATTCTTAATTTTCCTGCTGCTCCAAAATTAAGAAACGTAATTATGAAAAAAAGAGATGATTGAAAAAATAATACCAAAAAATGTAAAACTAGCTTTTTGTCATCAATAAAAAAATAAAAACCAAAAAAACAGGCTGAAAAGAAGATATAATCAAAAAGATGGTCCATGAAATATCCCCATTTAACAAGCCCTTGTTTCCTGTACCTTCCGACAGCACCATCAAGGATATCAGTGAGCCACTGAGAAAAGATAAAAAAACATACCAAAAAAAGAAAATAAAGGTTATCCCTGGCTAGATAATATGACAAAAAGATCCCAAAAGATGATACTAAAGACATATATGTCAAAAATTCTGTATCCATGAAACCTGGCAGTCTTGGCACAATATATTTTTTTAGCTTACTCTCATACTTATACAGGAATCCGTTATTGAGAGGTTTCATTTATTAATTACCATTATAATACATTTTATTAATCTTTTCAATTTATTTAAATTTTATGAGATCAATTGATACATCCATAAAAACTGATCTTTTCTTAGGCTATGAATGCAACAATAATTGTTTGTTTTGTTATGTTGCTGACAGGAAAAAAAAACAGCCTGAAAAAACAGCTTCTCAGGCAAAAAAAGATCTTGACAAGGCAAGAGAGAAAGGATCAGATCAGCTTCATTTTGTCGGAGGAGAGCCGACTATACGGGATGATATATTAGATCTTGTCTCATATGCAAAAAAACTCGGCTATAAAAAAATAAGTGTCACAACAAACGGAAGGATGTTCTGCTATGAAAATTTCACAAAAAAAATGATTTCTGCGGGCTTAAACAATGTTATAATCTCTGTTCACGGACCCAACTCAAAGATCCATGATGAGCTTACGCAGTCAAAAGGCAGCTTTGATCAGATAATGAAAGGGATTGATAATCTTAAAGGAACAGGAGTTTTTCTTGAAGCAAATGTCTGTATAACAAAGATAAATTATAAGTTCCTGCCTGAAATTGCCAAGTTATTGATCAATCATGGTTTCAATTCCTGTGAATTTATGATGGTGCATCCCCGTGGAAATGCCGGAAAAAATTATGATGCAATTGTTCCTCAAATGTCAGAGATAGTTGATTATCTGCATGAGGCAATCAGGTTAAGTATAGGAATAAAGACAGAGATTCTTGCAAGATATGTTCCGTTCTGTTTTTTAGGAAAATATAAGAAATACACAACAGAATTATTTGAATCCTTTGAGAATCTTCATATTGCACCGGATTATGTTGAAAAAGATGCATGGGCATCAAGAAGGGATCGCGCTACAATCAAATCAGAGACATGCAGAACATGCCGGTTTGATAATATCTGTCTTGGGGCGCACAGAGAGCACACAGGAGTTGAAAGATTGTATAAGCCAATACCCGGGAAAAAATACGCTTCAAGAGAGGAATTTTTAATAGAGCAGGGAGAAAAAAATTCAGTAAGAAGATGCAAAAAGAAAAAGGAGTAGTCCATATCAATCCTGAAGGAAACCAGGTGTTTAACTATGCAGTAAATTACAGGTGCAACAACAACTGCGTGATGTGCATCAACAACCAGCCTGATTTGAGGGATGAAATCAGTTTCGATGAGATAAAAAAAAGATTCTCAACATTAGACAAAAACATAAATTATTGTTTTATAACAGGTGGAGAACCTACATTAAGAAAAGATTTTATAGAGATGATGGAATTTTTAAGAAACAATTTTAAAGGAAAGATCCATCTTCTTACAAATGCCAGGATGTTTTATTATGATGATTTTTTTAAAAAATTTGATAATTTAAATATTAATGATAAAATTAATTTCGGAATTCCGCTTTATGGTCATAATAAAGATGTGTTTGAATCAATATCAAGATCACCAGGAAGTTTTAAACAGTCTGTTAAAGGCACCAAAAGACTATTAGAAAAAGGATATAATGTCGAAATAAGGACGATAATCCATAAGTTGAATTATAAGCATCTTACAAAGGTTGGCAAATTCATATTAAAGGAATTTCCACAGGTTATGCATCTTTTTTTCGGCACAATGGAATTTACTGGGAATGGTCTTAAAAACAAGGATATATTGTTTGTAAGTTATGACAAAATAAAGCCGTATGTACAAAAAACAGCTGATCTGCTTGAAGCAAAAATTGAATTTACTTTCAATCAGTTCCCTCTCTGCAAGCTCTCCAAAAAATATTGGAAATACGCAGATCATTGTACAATTGTCCCTGAAGAGCACATTTATTTGAAAATATGTGAAAACTGCAGAGTAAAAGATAAATGCTCAGGAATCTGGAAGAGCTATTTTCTCAAAGGAAAAAAGCAAGAGTTTTCTGCTGTGAGATGAAGCAATATTTCAACAAATCTAAATCCAATTTTTCTTACGTAAAAACGTAGAAATAAATATAATTTTCTTACGGAAAAGCGTAGGAAAAATACGTTTTTTTCTACGGAAAAGCGTAAATTATAAATAATACAAAGAATTATTACTTAAATATGAAAGATAATATTAAAAAATTAATTTATAAATACAGGGAATTAGTACCAAAAAAAATTTTTAAAAGAGATTTAAAAATATCCAAATTAATATTTGATAAGTCTAATGTAATTGTCGGACCAAGAAGAGCAGGAAAAACTTATTTTTTATATAGTCTAAGTAAAAATAAAAAAAATCCTATAATAATAAATTTTGAGGATAATTTATTGACTGATATCAAACCAAAAGAATTGAACAAAATCTTAGATTATTCAAAAGAACTTTTTTCCAAAAAATCATTAAGTTTTTTTTTAGATGAAATACAAAATGTTGATTCGTGGGAAAATTTTATTGTTTCATTATTAAATGAGCATTATCCAGTTTATATAACTGGTTCTAATTCAAAACTTTTAAGCAAAGAGATTGCTACTTCTTTAAGAGGAAAATCATTGACATATTTGATTTTGCCCCTGTCTTTTAAAGAATATCTAAGATTTAATAAAGTAGAGTTAAAAAAGAATTTTGAATATACTGACCAGGTTTTTAAAGTAAAAAAGCATTTTGAAAACTACTTTAAATATGGAGGATTTCCAGAGGTTGTATTATCTGATTCACTTGTTTTAAAAAACAAATTAATCAACAATTATTTTGATTCTGTTTTATATAAAGATCTGGTTGAAAGGCTTGAATTAAAAAATATAAGGCTCGTAGAAATAACAATAAAATACCTGTTAAGTCTTTTTGCAAACACTTTTTCAATCACAGCTTATGAAAATTATCTGAAATCAAATAAAATTCCCTATAGTCTGGAGGATATTTATAGAATCTTAAAATCATTACAGGATGTTTTTTTAATAAGTTATGTAAAAAACTATTCAAAATCATTTAAAAAATCAGAAATCTCAAGATCAAAGGTTTATATTTTTGATAATGGATATATTCATTTTTTAACAAATGAAAATAAAGATTATGGAAGAATCCTTGAAAATCTTGTATTTATCGAGTTATTCAGAAGAGAAGATAACATTGAAAACAAAAATATTTATTATTACAAAAACAATTATGAATGTGATTTTTTAGTGTTAAAAAAAGATAAACCCGACAAGGCAATACAGGTTTGCTATGATCTAAATTATAAAAACAAAAAAAGAGAAATCAAAGGTCTTGTTAAGACATGTAAAAAATTCAATCTGAAAACCGGTCTGATTTTAACTTTTGATCAGGAAGATGAGTTTGTTGAAGATAAAATAGAAATCAAAGTGAAGCCGGTTTGGAAATGGATGCTTACATGATATTGTAGACAACAAAATTGCCTTTTTTCAAAAAATGCTTCTTATCAGTTGATAAACATTTGACATTATCACACATATGCAGCCATTCAATGTAATATCTGTTGGTGCTTTTTTCTGTAATTTTTTCCGGAGAAAGATCATATCTGAACTCAGTCTTTGTTTCACTTGCAAACTGGATATATTCCATTCCTTCAAGAGTGTTTATAACAACATATTCCGGGTCTAAATCTTTTAATAATTCATCCATTAATCCGCATGAATCAGCATAATTAATCCCATCAATACTTCCCTGATTTTCCCTGATAGAATAAGCAGAGAGAAAAATAAAGAATAAAATGAAAAAAATTAATCTGAAATTTTTAATTTTCAAATAAGAAATTACCTTATTTATTAAAAATATAATGCTGATTCCTGCAAACCAAACTATTATGATGTAGCTGTTCATCAGATATCTCTCAGTGTTTCCGTAAGAAGGGGTGTTGGCTCTGAAAATTATGACCATGATTGTATGAATTATTAAAAATATAAGGGGAGCTATGCTTTTCATGAGATTTTTTTTATTGGTCAAAAACAAAATTATTGGAATTAAAAAAAACAAGTGGAGGCTGTGAGACCAGAATTGAACAAGGAAGGGAATCTGCAGCCTGATGTAGTTAAAGTCAATGATATTTTCTCCGTGCTGTCCCGATGCATGCCTGACAGATATATAGGTGAAAAACAGCATAATAAAAATCAAGCAAAAAGTCAAGAGATTTAGAAGAATGTGATAAGGATCTTTTCTGAAATATTTCTTTATTTGCAGCTTTTTAAAATTAGATAGGAAGACAATAAAAACAATAAATAAGAGCAGTGCATTTTCTGCTCTGATCTGGATTGTTAGAAGAACAGTAAAAAAACTCAAAACATACATTTTTATATCATCAGAATTCATTGATAGCTTCAGGAATAAAAAAGAAAGACCAATAAAAAAGACATTTAAGATTGTAACTTCATTTCTTGTAGTCCAATTTATATGCATAAAAGAAACAGCTAAAATTAATGATGAGACAAGGGAAGCTTTTTTATTTTTAAAAAAAGCAAAAGTGAGAAGATAAGCTAATGGAATGCTGGCAAGAGAAATTATAAAATTGAACAGATGTGCTGATTGATTTGATATCCCAAAGAACTTAAAGAAAAGGGATAACAGGAAAGGATATCCCCATACATGTCTGGGAAGCCTTGAATTTTCGCATTGGGTAATGTTTCCTGATAGGCATAATTGGTATTTCTGATTGACGAGAAATGTCTTAGCTCCAAGTTTATATTCAGAGGCAATAGATTCTATGTGGTCATTAGGCTGAAAGTAATGTATTCTTATAAAAAGACCGATCAAAAAGATTATTGATAATAAGATCATATTTTTTTTATCAAACGATTTCTTAATGAAATTTAGCAAACTTTTATGATTGAACAAGACGAAAATGATCATCGAAAGAAAAATAATAAAAACCAAAGGAAGATAATAATTTATTAATATATGATCAAATAGGTATATCATTAAGTAGAATCAAAATATCTGATTATATATTTTTTACTGTTAGATTATTTGAAATGAGAAAAATTGCTTTTATAGAAATTGGTGAGGATATCAGCCGAAACTGGTGTCCGAATTTAATTTATGCACTAGTAAAAAGAGACTTAGAAAAAAAAGGACATAAATGTGACATTATAAGACTAAGTAAAAATGAAATAATTAAAAAAAAAAAACTACTCGATGAATTTAAAAAATTTTTAAAAAAAGAAAAATATGATTTAATTGGAATACAATCAAGCATATTTGTTTTTGTCTCTGGATTTATCAAAAAAAGTTGTCCAAACACCAAAATTCTACTTGGTGGATCCAATTCAATTGCTAGTGTAGATAAAAAAGATTATGATTTTTTAATTCATGGACCTGCAAGAGAATCTATTTTAAAACTAGTCAATTATTTAGATGGAAAAGAAAAATTATCGAATATTCCAAACCTTTTTTATAAAAAAAATAGAACAATTTTTCATACTTCTAAAATAAAGAATTTTGATTTAAAGATAGAATTAACTCCATTTCATCCTGATTTTGATAGAATAAATTTTGGAGTAATGAAAAACAATAAAATAACAACAGCAAACATAGTATCAAGTTTGGGCTGCCCTTTTACAAACTCAGTGAGAAATAATCCTTATTATAAAAATGTTAAATTTGAAATCCGGGAATTTAAAAATTTAGATAATTCAGCTTTAGAAGTTGTGAATAATTATTATAATAAAATTGGTAATGGGTGCAGTTTTTGTAACATCTGCACAGACAGGGATTTTAATACACTTCCTGAAAAAAAATTAATTCCATTTTTAATTGACCAGGTTAAATATTTAACAGAAAATTACCCCAGTATTGAAAGAATACAAATAAATGATGAAAATTCATTCAGATATATTGATAAATTTTTTGAAGAGATGAAATCCTTAAATATAAAACAAATAGAATTTTTGGTCGGGGGAAGAGCTGATTACTTTTTAATAAATATTTCAAATATAAAACAAGCACTTTCAACAATAAAAAATACAGATTTTGTTTTAAATATTGCGTGCATTGGTTTTGAAAACTTTTCCCAAAAGGAACTTGACATATATAATAAAGGAACAACAGTCAAACAAAATGTAAAGACATTGGAAGAATTTAAAAAACTAAAACAAAACTTACCAAACAATTTCAGATATAAAAAAGATCGGGATCATGGGATGATATTGTTTAATCCATGGACAACAATTAAGGATTTAAAAACAAATTTACACTATATTAAAAAATATGAATTTACTGAGTTGTTAAATCCTCTTTCCTTTCTCGCTAATTATCGGTTAGCCATTTATCCGTATACACCGGTGTATTTCAAAGCAAAAAAAGAGAAACGTATAATAGATCAGAAAAATATGTTCAGGTATGGATCGGTTAATTGGAGGTTTAAGAATTCAAAAATGGATTTTATCTATAGAAATCTAATTCAATATTGTAGAAGTTATAATAATTTACCGAATACAAAAATAAGAGAACATAAGGTAGAAATCGAGTTTTTAGAAAAATTTTAGAATGAAAAAAATAAATATTTTGAGAATTACTTCTATAATTTATGTTTGTTTGGTTTGTTTCATCCTTATTTGTAAAGATATTTTTAACTCTTTTTATTTGAATTATTATTTCTCACTAATTCATTTTCATTTTTTATTGATTATTGCTTTTCTGATATTAAACATTAAGAATCTATATAACATGCTTAAACTATCACGAAAAGACTTAATTATTATTACATTTCTTTTCATAATATCGTTTTTAATTTTATTTAAGTTCTCAGGCAAATGGCTACCAATCAATGGCGGCTCTGGTGCGTATATAGAGTTTGCATATAATTTTTTAACAAAAGGAAAAACAGAACCATTTGGTTATTCAATGGGTTATCCGATATTTTTAATTTATTTATTTAAATTCTTTGGATATGAAAGAAACATCCACTATTTTTTTAATATTTTATTAAGTACTTTATCAGTAATCATTTTTTATCTGATATTTAGAAAGTTAACAAATAATAAATTCATTGGAACCATATTCTCAATTTTGTTTTTAATTAATAAAAATTTTATTTTTTTCTCAGGAACCCAGGATATGAATGCGATAAATTCATTTTTTCTCTTATCTTCTACTTTTTTGATTGTTTATAATAGCAA
>WJJD01000072.1 GCA_014729915.1 Candidatus Woesearchaeota archaeon
AAATTCATTTTCCTTGTTTCTATAACCGTATATAGGCCTAATTGAGATCTCTGCGGCGTTTGCAGTTGTTATCAATATCAAAAACGCAAATAATATTATTAATTTTTTCATTATCAACACCCCTCGACGTTATGAACTATTTAAAAGTAGTAATAATATTTAAATATTTCTGAAAATCCTCTGGATTTTCAGATGGTTATAAATTTCCCAAATTTCTCTTGTTTCTGAAACTTCAAATAAGTTTAAGAGGCCTATAAACGAGTAAGGATTTCTTATGTTTCTCTCTATTTCTGTAATTGTAGTAGCTCGTTATTTAGTAAAACGCAATTTTAAAAATATTTATTTACGAAAAAATTAAATAACAGACAATCTTAAAAAAATTTATCTTATGATACAAAAGATACAATTGACTTCAGAAGAGTGCTGTTTTTGCGCAAAAAAAGCAATAACAAAAACATCACAGGGTTTCAACTCCTGTAACAGTCATAAAAATATTAAGCTGAACAGACCAGAGTGCATCTGCGGAGGCAGCCTTAAGAAATCAGGAGATGAAGAGGTTTTTAATTGTGATCTCTGTCACAAGCAATGGACCACTGATGTGTTATTTGCTCAAGAAAAAATTGCACTTAAAGAGCATCATACAAATAAATTGACATTTGAAAAAATAAATAAATCAAAAGACCTTATCTCAGATGTTTCTTGCGACAAATTATTTTATTGTTCTGATGGAACTATTTTAAAAAATCTTGATGAGCTCTGCAGATATATGAAAGATATAACAAAAAACGTTTTTTACTATCATGTGAAAGATTCAAAGAATGATTTTGCTGACTGGGTTGAGCTTGTAATCAATGATAAGAGATTAGCAAAAAATCTGAGAAAACACAACAACAGCAAAGCAATGTATAAGACACTCAAGAACAGAAATGACAGATTGAATACAAGGGCAAAATAATTCTAAAGGCTGTATCTTTCCTGATCAGGATCGATCTTATCTAAAATCAATTTTTCCTTTTCTGTAATTTTTTCCGTATATTTAATCTTCTTGGGAATCTTAAATTCAAATCCTGTGTTTTTTTGAATATCCTCAATTGATTCTCCCTGGTGGATTGATTCCAGTACTGCTCCATTTTCACCAAGTTCAAAAATGCATTTGCCTGTAATTATCTTTTCAGATCTTCCGAATCTTTTTTTATCAGGATTTCCCGATGACGTTGTAAAAAACAGTTTATCAGAAAGTTTTCTTTTATCATGGTCTTTGCACAATATAATGCTCTTTTTTGCAAGCCTTATCAAAACAGGGGACCCGGCTCCACCTGGAAGCCTTACTTTAGGCTCTTTATAGTCACCTATTACTGAAAGGTTAATGTTTCCAGAGGAATCTACCTGTGCTCCTGAAAAAAAGGTTATGTCAAGCATTCCTTTCTGTGCAATATCATAAATCTCATGAAGCTTTATCCTCTTATTTGTTTCTGATAAATTCACTGTCTCTGACGAAACTGAAAATTTTATTTCTGGATCAACTGCTCCTAAACTATTTATGAAAATCAGATCCGGAGCATGAGTGTATTTTGCAAGACCGATTGCAAGAAGAGGAATTGGTGATACCACTCCTAAAAAAACTACATCTTTGTTTTTGATTTCTCTTGCAAGGCAGCTTATCAAAAGGTCGATATTTTTCATTTTTTATTAATTTATTTCATAAATTAATTTTTGTTGAAAGTGTCTTTTTATTGCGGTTTTATTTTTTTAAATTATGTGTAGGTTAAAAAATTGTGTGAAGCTTTTTTCTTCATAATCTCTTATAATTTCTTTTTTATAATTATAAAATTTATAACATGAACTAGGAAAAGCGCCTTGCGGCATTTCTATTATATAATCAACAAAAAATGAGTTGATTGCAGGATTCTTGTTTATCTTTTCTTTTATTTTTTCAACAGAAACTATAACTTTTTTTGATGCTTTTGCAATCAACCTTTCATTTAATTCATCCTCAATATAGATATTTCCTTTTTTATCAGCGTATTGTGCGTGAATCAATGCAAAATCAGGTTTTACTGCACGCCTTAATAGAACCTTTTTTCCGGAAAAGGGATCTTTTGAACAGACTAGATTTTTGTTTTTTATTTTCAAAAGGTCAGAGCCTTCAAAGTTTTTCAGCTGAATAATATCAAGATTCATAGCTCCGGCGCGAAGTCCCATCATGATTGAATATGCCCCTGACTCAATATAATCAATTTCCTTTTTTTCAACAGCAGATCTAAAATGTTTCGGAATAAAAAAACCATATTCATACCTGTATCCCATGAAACAGAATTCGATCTCACTGACGAGATCTGCTCCTATCATCATGTCCATTGGAATAGGATTAGGGGTCCCCACTATACTGAATTTGTTTGTTGTATTAATGTTTTGCCGGATAAGCTCATAAACCAGCTGCATCGGTGATCTGTTAAGCTGCATTCCTGAAAATACAATTAAGGAATTGCTTTTTATTTTTGATACTGCGCTTTTTGCAGTTGTGAATTCCGGCATTTTAATAAACATACCCCTTATCGAGTTCTTTTAGCTCATTATTCTTATCGATCTTTTTCAAAACATTTAATTCCTGTTTTGTAGGAATTTTTGTTTTTTTTGCACCATTTGCTTTAAATCCGAATCCGGTCTTTTTTCTTATTTCATCTATTGTTGTGTGAGGATGGTATGATCTTAATTTTGTCTTGCCTGTCTTAAAATCAAAAACACATAAAGGAGTTATCATAAGCTCAGGCCCTCCTTTAAGGCCGTAAAGCTTTCTCATGTTATAACCAGGTACTGATACGAGATCAACTTTTTCAACCAGCCTCCTTTTAGAATGCTCAGTTGTAAAGACATAATATTTTTTTGAAAGGCTGGCAATTGAAGTTGTACCGATTGATCCTGGTCCCCTTAATTTAAAAAACCTTGTCTTTGAAGTCTCATCCCGTATTCCTATAAGATTAGTGTTTCCGTACTTGTCAATCTGAATACCTCCGACAAAAAATACATTGCAGAATTCCTGTGAGCTTCTGTTTCCTACTGTAAGTATCTCTTCATGAGGTGTGTATTTTTCAACAATAAAAGGAGATTTTGTATACTTGATATCGCACCAGGCAGGCGGTGTCAATTCTACATCATTTTCTATCCTCCTGTTTCCCACATTTATCTTTAGATCAGGAGAATACAATTTCTGGGAAATAAATCCTGCTGCAAGCATCATCTCTGCATTAAGACCAATTGCAAGCTTATCTTCATTCTCAAGCTCTCTTGCAATGATGCATGCCATAAGTTCTGTTATTGAATAATCCATTTTAATAATACTCCAGCTCCGTAAGTCTTGACGGCTTAAACAGATCAAGATATTCTTTATGATTCTTTAAGTTATAAACATATTTTTCCATGTATTTTTCAAATTTGTTTGTCTTATTAACCCGGGAATCTTCTGCAGCTTTAACATACTCTTCATAATGGGGAAGGTCAGGCATGTAATAGCCGTTTGATGCTCCTGGATGAGCACCGAATCTCGCCTTTACAACAAACGCATTAGTAAGGATTGTATTTTTTGCATTTTGTCTGATAAATTCATTAGGAACTAATTTTTCAACACTTGCAATAACAGTTTTTGCATTCATCCCAAGTTCTTTTTCACAATAAGTCCTTCCCAGGAAAAGATTGTCTGGAAACTGGATATTTCCGAATTCATCTCCAAGTCCTGCGTGAATAATTGCGGTATCAATCTTTACAGCAGGAATTTTTAAGTATCTCTTCCCGTGGTCTTTAATTATCTTGATTTCCTTGTTAAGCTCAGGGATGCTGCTTCCTAACCCTCCTTCATAGACTGCAAAAGGCATGTTAAAAGTTCCTGCTTTTACTGCTAGGTGCCACATAGCTTCATCACATTCCCAGATTTCAACCTCATTATTTTCAATTTTTTCTCTGAAATTTGGAGCTATACCGATTATTTTTTCAAAAGAAACACAGCTTGTTATAACTTTTTTTACGCATCCTGCACCAATAAGAATATCTGTTTCTATTCCTGATGTGGGGCCTGAGACAACTGTTAAGTTTTTCTTTTTCTGCCTTATTATTTCTCTGATTATTGCCATAGGAGGATTCAT
>WJJD01000073.1 GCA_014729915.1 Candidatus Woesearchaeota archaeon
ATATCTAAAACAGGAATGTGTTTTAATTTAAATGAATAAAGAATGTTTATAAGTAAAAAAGCAAAAGTAAAAACAACCAAATCCGGGAAAAGATAGAATGTCAGAAACATTCCGGTTAAAATTGAGATGAGACTGAAAACAAGTGCTTCCTCCTGGGAGACCAGTTGTGCGACTAACGGCCGGTGCTTTTTTTTGGGGTTTTTCTTATCAAAGGACTGATCAAAAATATCGTTTAGAGTATAAATCCCTCCATATAATAAGGGACCAAAAATAAAAATTACAGTGATAAGGATAAAAGCATCCTCTTTTAAAATAATTGTTTTTGCTAAATAGAAACCAAAAATTGTCTGGATGAATGTGATATAAAACTGCCATCTCTGAAATTGTATTGCAGCTTTAGTTTTTATCTCAACATTCTCTTTTCTTTCTTTAAACTCAGTTATTGCTTTTTGTTTTGATTCTTTTCCAATCTTTTTAATCTTTTTGGTAAGTTCCTGAAGCTCCCTGTCTTTAATACTTAATTGGGATTTAAGTTTTTCAATAGTCTTCCTGTTTTTCTTTATATTTGCAAGAAGATTCTGCTTGCTTTCCGATACTCTAGTCAATGTTGCATCTTTAATATTTTGGGTTTTTACTCTTAAAGCCTTTTCTCTTTCTTTAATTTCGGTTTTTAATTTTTGGATAGTTTTTTTGTTTTCGGATAATTCTTTATTTTATGCAGAAATTTTTTCAATAGTTTGTTCTTTTTTTTTATTGTTTTTTGTCATTTTGATATAATAATGAATAAGCCCGGACAAACAGTCCTGCTGACCAGGCAAATTCTTCTTCACTCTTATAAAATAATCTGTTTACAGGCTGGCCTGTTTTTTCATAAACCTCATAAACTCCATTGTACTTTATAATTATTTCTGAAATTCTTTTTAGCAAACTAAAAGCATCTTTTTGCATCCCTGCTTTGTGTTTTGCAACAACATCAAGGCATCCCAGCCACAGCCAGCAGATCCCATTGTGGTAATCAGGAATTCCCATGAGAAGCAGTTGCAGGCTGGTAGAATATTTCAGAGGATATTTCGGCAAGTTAGTTAAGCTGGGTACAAAGTTGTTTATACCGGATTTTTCTAAAGAATTTTCTATGCGTTTGCTTTTTTTCTTATCAGCTATATCAAAAACAACAGCTAAAACATTCCCGTCAGTTGAAAAATAATCATATTTTATTCCTTTATATACCCAGTCAGAATAAAATAATCCATTCCAGAAGACTTCATTTATTTTTTTTTTAGTTTCATTGTATTTTTCTCTATATAGCTTCTGGTCTTTTTTGTAATTAATAAATCCAAACAGCTCTGAGATGCAGTACAAAGCATGACAATGGCATATGTTTGTATATAATACATTACCCCTTTTTTTTAAATTATCTGCCCAGGTTGCAAAATAATCTTCTTCTATAAGCATATCCTTGTCTTTATCAAACATTAAATTCCACTGGATTGCTTTTTTAAGTTTATTAAGATGATTTTTTAAGAACTCTATATCTTTAGTTTTTTTAATGTAATTATAAAAACAAATTATCAGAAGAGAATTCTGATCCATTGGTATATTTTTTCCCTTGTCTTCAGTATATCTCGGAGTATCTTTTCTTTTCTTATAAAGACCAATTCCGTTAAGGACAATCTCTAAGGTCGATCTTCCCACTCTTATCGGAATCCTTCCGTTTGGCTTTTGAAAATTTAAGAAAAGCTCTAAGTTTTTTTTAACAATCTTAAAATCTCCTAGTTCCAGAGAACCTAAGCTCGCATAAAAACTATCTCTTGCCCAGTAATCATCAAAATGATTCTTTCCTGCAAAAATACCTTTTTTTCTGTATTTTTTTCTTAGAGTTTTAACAGCTATATTGTATGCGTTTTTTATGGTTGACATTTAATCTTTATTATTTGAATGTGGTTTATATAATTATGGAAAAAAAAGGACCATACAATAAAGTGTGTTACTCATCCAAGGGATTGTGATTTTTAACAAAACCATATTTTGAATTTCTTCTTTTGAGAGTATAGCAGGAAGTCTCTTTTCTCTTTTAATATTGGGAATATCTTTAATGATTTTATCAATATCAACTGATTTTTTTATACCTTTGAGATAAAAATTGAGATTTCTATATACTTATTCTGCTTTTTACCTTAAAATATTGTATTAAACGTAATAAAATTACGTTTAATACGTGTTATGAGCTCGAGTAGTTACATATTTTACGGACGATAAAGAGGCACTGACGAAGCAAAATCACTTCGCTTAATCAGATGATTAAACGGATTCAAAGAATCGCAAATGTTTTTGGATAAAAGGGGGGAGTTCCTAACGAAAAATAGTTATTTATAGGATTACAGATCTAGTGATAAAAGTAGATGTGTCAGATGGGATTTTATCGTTATAAAGAGGCATTGATTTCATGAAGATCTGTAGACACAGACAGAATCTTTATATTAATCAAGTACTTTCTTAATTATATGAATCAACTAGATCAGCGCGTTTACAAAGCATTAAAATTTTTTGCTGATAATACTAGAGCGAAAACTATAACTGTTATGGAAGATGATGAGGCTGAGTACAAAAAGACTGTTCCTGAGGATGTGAGTGTTTATCTAAGTGAACAGAATTACATTGATGCACATGGATCAAGTAGATATATTATAACCTATGAAGGTATCAAGGAACTTAGAGTTCTTGAGGAAGTAAAGAACAGAGATAGAACTCTCTATATAGCTATTGCAGCATTAATCATCTCACTATACACCTTAGCGTCAACACAGGGGTGGATTTAAATGGGTATACAAGAAGATGCAGGAAGATTATTAGTTTTTGTATATCAAGAATATACTAAAGATAACTCTTGGATTGACTCAAAAAAAGTAATTGAGACTACCAAATGGAATTCTGGAAAAATAAATAGAGCAATTATGTATCTTAAAGATATGAATGCAATAAAGATTAATTTATTCTTAGGTAATACAAATGGTGTTTATAACTTTGGGATTAATGGTTTGACTCCTTTTGGAATTCAATTGGTAGAAAATAGTGAAGAATTCAAAAAAAATTTTGGATTCAAATTAGACAATCCAAGCAGTCATAAGCTTAAATGGGATTAATTTTTTCCCAAATAATTACTCAAATGCACTTGCTTTAATTCGATGAATTAAACGGTTCAAAAGAACGCAAATGTTTTTGGATTAAAGGGGGGAGTTCCTAAACATTTAAGTTTTAACGAATTATTCCATATTTAAAATGGTAAAACTATTTGGAATTGATTTGGAGTATTATGCCTTTGCTCTATCTATGTTTGCATTATTCATATCTATGTTTAAGGATTTTTTCCTCCCATTAATATTTAAACCAAGATTAAAAATTGTTATGAATAATACTGAATCATTTGTTCGAACAGCACTTAGTTCTGAAGGTAGATCCAGATATGCTAGAATCTTACTTAAGAATCAAGATAGTTTTTTTTCAAAATCTGCAAAACAATGCTATGTAAAACTATTAGAGATTAGAGATAATGAAAACAATGTAATCCAACCTTTCGATCAAGCACCTCTGAACTGGACAGTCTATCATAACACTAAGAATGATTTAGCTAAAGGTGAATCTCACTTTATTGATTTGGTCTATGAGAAAGAACATATTAATCACTTATTTTTTCCTACAAGTGTGCCAAATAGTTTAATGGACAATGCAGATGAACTTTTAGGGGCAGGTAATTATAAATTAAGAATTGGTGTTTATGGCAATAATTTTAATTCCTTTACAAAAACAATTAAAATTCAAAAAGGAGATACATTTGGAAATTTAGTGTATGTAACATGACCAAAATACAAGAAGAACTATTTGAAAAAATCATTAAATTGAAACCATCAATAAAGGTAGAAAAACAAACTAAGGATGGTTGGGAATCTATGAGTAGAATTGAATATATAAAGATAAATGACAATTCGATAAACTTTTACAATTTCAAAGCACATCTTGATACAATCCAAAAAAGACATTATATGAATCAATTTTGTCTTAATGAAATTTCAAAAGACTGTGAGAATAGACAACTTTCTGGAAAAGAAGAAAAAAATAAAATAAAGGAGAAAGATCACAGGTTTCATCCAAACTTTTTGATTCAGTGTGAATATTTTATGTTCTCAATTAAAACAATTTTTGATACAATCTTAAAAATCTTAAAATATATTTTTCCAGAAGAAGATATAAAAGGATTTGGTCAGATTCAATCTTGGAATGACGATGACAAAATGAAAAGATTGCTAGGTGAAAATGTGGAGTGGCTTGATAATTTCAATAAGTTAAGAAACAGACTAACTCACGATACCATCGCAGGAATTTCATCAAGTTTCAATCATAATATTAAAGCAGAGGTATTAACATATTCTAAAAGAAAATTGAGCATAAGAAAAAAGAATGAACAATCGGGAGAAACATTCCAATTACCCGATTATTTTGAAGAATCATTTAAGAAAACAGACACAGTGATAAGTAATTTCTATGAATTGTTGTTAAATCAAAAGTATAATGATAAATAGAATTTTATTTATATAAGTTTATAATACCAGTTATTAATGGCTTCAAGAAGAATAAACAAAGCATATGAAGATTTCATCATTATTCCTATATTTGCTGTAGTTGGAATATACATGGTTTCTGTTCTGATAGATGCATTTGTTGAGAATTCTATTTTTGCTTGGATTCTAAAAGGTGGAGGAATATTGTTAGCTATAGTAGGTTATTATAAAAAATCTCTTGAAAAATATTTGAAAAATTAAAATGGCAAGAAAGAAACCAAGACCAGTAACTATGGTTAAACATTTAGCATTAATGATTTGCATTGCTGGAGTAATAATTGGAATGATTGGATTAGCATTAAATTTTCTGAGTAATCAATCTTTACATATTGGTTGGTTAGGTGTTATTGGTATTTGCTTTGTTGTCGGACTTGCAGTAAAAGTTATTTTTTAAATCCATGGTTGGTTCAAAATAATCTCTTTGATGCGATTCGGTAAATTGGATTTAACATCCACTTTTCCTTATGCTCTCTCAATGCAATTATTAAAAATGCTAACTTTGCCAGTATCCATTTTTGAGTTCTTGTATTTTTAACTCCTGTCTCCCTAGCAAGTGATTCAATACTTTGAGGTCTTTTTTTATTCAACTTTTTAATAGTTAAAATCGTATTTTTGAATTCATCAGATGCTGTCAAATATGGCAATAAAGGAACAAGATATCCAAAATACATTATTGTAAAGAAATAGACAACTAGCAATGGATGAAATTCTTGAGCAAAAAACTTCAAGGTCAAAAGATAGTATGATGCTCTTGTTAATCCATAAAGTTTAGAAATCAATTCAACTGAATTCATATCTTCTTTTCGGATAAACTCTGTAAATTGTATTATCACTCGTAACAAACTACTTATTAACCAAAAAAACATAGCAACAATTGTAAAATAACCCATTTCTAATCTTCCCACGAGTTTATACACTATCCATAATTCTAAAACAATTCCAAAAAGAGAAAAGATACTAAATCTAATCAAATAGTTCCAAAAAATATTAGAAATGTTTTTTAAATTTTTGCCTGCTAAGAGAATAGATTCCACTACAAAACCATCAAACAAAATGTGAGTAAGAAATCCAAAAGAAAAAATTGTTATCAATAATGAATACCAATCAAACTCATTAGATTTTTGGCTTAACATTAGAGAACCCATCGCTGCAAAGAATCCTGTAATCAATATCAAATATACTTTATTTGACTTTATTGAAGGGTCAATAAAAAATATGTTTCCAAAAAAATATCCGTAAATTAAAATATAAGGAATAGGAATTAGAACAAATTTTAGATCTCCAGTAATTAAGGTTAGAAAGAGAGCTAATGCAATAAAACTTGCACCTAAAAAATATTTTAAAATCTTAATCATATTAAGTAGAAATATGAACTTAGATAAATATTTTTTTTGAATCGAGAGAGGTATCTCTCGAGCTCTCTCTATCGCTTCTTGTGTTCGATAGGCCCTCAGCCTCTAAGACACGGAACTCCCCCCAGTCCTGCGGACATATTGTCTGCTACGCAGGAATTATTAACGTGCCTCTTTATCTAAAATAGATTGTACGCTTCGCTAAACCGCTTGCTTTTAGTAACTACTCTAAATATTACTCCCTCGCCTTCGGCTCAGTCCGTCATACTCCCCTCCCCCCACTTCGTAGGGGTCGGTTCTCATAACAAGCGTTTGTATTACGCGTAAATCAGAATTTTTGTGTCTGATTTTTAAAATAAACTGTCTTTCTTTATAGATATATCTATCGTGTTGTCGTCTATAAAATTAGAGATTCCTCTTCAGGAAACATCAAAGTGAAAGACATCCTTTCAACCATGAATGTTTTAATAATTCATGTATAAGGAAAAAACATGATATATTATTAAGTAGCTGATTTAGCAAGCTGCTTTGCGAAATGTGCATCAAAAATTTTCCAGATAAAGGAGCAAACTGTACTGAATTAACTGCAGTGGATTCATCAAAAAAATATTTAAACACGTCTTTTTTATACTAAATATAATGTATGATATAATCATAGGAAGAAGCAAGTCAGATCTTGAAAAGCTCGGAAAAAGAGGTATTATCCTTCTTGGTAAACATTACATTAAGATGGGAAGAACAACATCTCTTTCTAACAATATCTATTTAGATGTGTCAA
>WJJD01000013.1 GCA_014729915.1 Candidatus Woesearchaeota archaeon
AATACTTAGGATTTGACAAGGCAATGGTACGAACAGAAAAAAGCGTTGTTCGTCACTCAATGCTTTCCGTACTTGCCTACGCTGTCCTGCAATTGTTTATGGTTCAGCATAATCTTCATATGACTATCGGCGAATGTATTAATTATCTAAGAGAAAATAATATGAACAATTTCGTAAGAGAAATTGTTGAGATTGAAGATAAATCTCAAAGAATGGAGGCTTTTGAAATGCGATTTATAAGAAAAACTGCGAAAGTCTAGTTTGAAAAAACCAAAAAAAATAAATTCTTTATCATATTTAAGTAAATTATGTCTAAAAACAATGGCGGCATAGTGGGGTATGATATCAAAGTTGATCCATATGAAATTAAGACAACAATATCTCCAAATAGGTTAGTATCTTCTGGTGTCTCTTCTGAGATTGTTGTGGGGGCAATTTATTCTGATGGAGATTCAATAACAGGATATATGACAGTATTTGATTCATTCTTAAACACATTGGATGCTTTTTTAGATAGAATTAAAACTGATGTTCCAGATGAAAAAAAATCTCAATTAGAAATCTATATCGGGGGAGGAGGGGAACTATCCGAGGATATATTTTTCAGTGAATTTGATGAAAGAGGGAAATACACTTTAACAGAATTAAATGAATTAGCTGAACAAAATAAGGCTGACACTCTTCATAAAATAGCTGAAGCCGGCTATGAAGAATGTATAAAGGAAAAAAGATGGGCTCCTGAGGACTCTCTGCAAACCCTTATCTTGGATTTAGAAAGAAGTGAAGCTTTTTATGAAGAAGAACCAATACAAGAATATGATACTTTTCGGAAAGTTGCACCTGAACCATTTTAAATTTCTAAGAAATCTCACTTGACAACATTTTTAATCATTTATTCTTTCTATAATCACATGTACAGACTAAAACAGATCCCGAAAGATTTCATTGTCAGAGAGATCAATGATATTTCCCTTAAAAAAAACGGAAAATATTCAGTACTACTTCTGAAGAAAAGAAACTATACAACACAAAGAGCAGTAAAAAAAATCTCAGAAACTATAAACGTGCCTGTAAAAAAGATTGGATATTCAGGAAATAAGGATAAAAGAGCAGTAACTTACCAATACATATCAATTCCCGGAAGGATCAATGATCTAAATTTCAAAGATATTTCTCTTGAATTCAAAGGGTTTTCTGATTCAGAGCTTTATATAGGTTCTTTGATCGGAAATGAGTTTGAGATAACTATTAGAAATATTTATAAAAAGCCAAAAAAGGCTTTTTATCTTGTCAATTATTTTGATGAGCAACGATTTTCAAAAAATAATGCAAAAGTCGGAGAGTATCTTATTAAAAAACAATTCAAGAAAGCTGTTTCTCTTGTTGAAAATGAAAAAGTAATAAATCATTTAGAGAAATTTCCAAACGATCATCTTGGTGCATTCAAGACCCTTGCTTTCAGGATCCAGAAAATTTATATCCATGCTTACCAGAGCTATCTCTGGAACATGGCTGCTTGTCAATACGTAAAAAGCAAGACAGATGATTATCACGAGGTTGATTATTCTCTTGGAAAGTTTGTTTTTACAGATGAAAAAATAAAAAACATATCTCTTCCTTTGATCTGTTTTGATACTGAATTTATTGATGAACACATCAGAAAGAATTACATCAGGATCTTGGATAAAGAAGGGATCTCTTTGAGGGATTTTATCTTAAGGAAGATGAAATGGCTCACACCCCAGGGTTCTGAAAGGGATCTGATTGCAGAAATTGATAATCTTAAAGTTGGAAAATTAGATGAGGATGAGCTGAATCCCGGGAAAAAGAAAGTGAAAATCAGCTTTTTTTTAAAAAAAGGAAGCTATGCCACACTTTTTGTAAAGAAGCTGTTTAGCAAAGATATTCAGAATTCAAAAGAATCTTAAATCCATTAACAGATGCTTCTTTTTTTAGGATTTCAATTCTTTTTTTATATGTTGAGCTTAATTCTTCAATGGAAAATTCGTCTCCAGTTGTTAATTTTAAGACAGCAACAGGTTTAACATTTTTTCCATTAATTTTCACATCACTTAGATTTGTGAAAAGCATCATCTTAAGAAGACCGTCTTTAATATCACCTAATGAAGGAATATTATTTTTTCTAGTATGCTTTGCATCAATTAAATAGATATCCTCTCCATGCAATTCCACTTCATCAGATGTGAAATAATAATTTCCTCCAAGATAATTTGTTATCGTAATTGTTCCTTTTATACCATTTAACAATTCCTTAGGTTGTTCTGTTATTTGTTCCCTTCTCTGGGCGAGTTCGGCAAGATTCCTTGAAAGTTCCATAAAACTTTCTTTTCCTTCTCTTAGATTGTTTATTCTTTTTTTAGCAGCTTTAAGTGAATGCATTTCTACACCAGTATTTTCAGAAATTTGTTTATAGGATTTGATGGCTTTGTCTCCTATTTCTCCTATTCTATCAATTTGAGCTATATTCCAATGTAATGCATCCGATTGATAAGACCTTAATTTAGTTATGTTCTCGTTTAGATATTTAATATCAAATCTCTGACTGGTTATTTTTTGATCATAACGGGAACTTTGTACAGCATCATTATAATAAGCAATAATTACATATACTCCAAGTAAACTCATCAGAGATATTGTATCCCATTGAAGATAATCCCTATCACCTTCTTTTCCTTCATCCTTAAATATTGGAATAATTGTTATTTTTTTACTTGAAAAATCCAGTGAATCATAAACTCTGGAATAAGGATAAGATCTAGTTCTCTTTGCAGATACCCACCAACTGACTGCAATCTTATTCTTTTCATTTAGATTTAAAATAAATGTTGCATCATTATCTAATGCTTTATCAAACTCATTAAAATCATATTCTTTTAAATCTCTTCCTAAAAAAGGGATATATTCCACTCCTTTGATTTTAGCTGTTATATGGACATTATTTTCTTTTAGCATCTTTTCTATATATTATTTTAAATGTATCCTTATTATTTAACTGTTTTTGTGCTCCAAATCCCGTCTTTGTTTTTATTGTATCAACTATTTCAGATTTTATTTCAATTCCTATACTATGCCTCTTTAATTTTCTTGCTACTTTCATTGTTGTGCCTGAACCAGCAAATGGATCCAACACTGTTTCTCCAACATGTGAAAATAGCTTGATTGCTCTATAGGGTAATTCTTCTGGGAAAGCTGCAATATCTTTTTCCAAAGGAGAACCAGGCATTACATTATTGAATTTCCATAATGTCATATACCATTTATTTTCTTTGAACTCCTTTTTATTAATCTTAGATTTTTTTCTGATATCTTTTGGAACTGATTTGTAATCAAATTTTTTTCCCTTTTGAAATATTATTATGCTTTCAAGTAGATTATCTGGATAAAAATACATTGGATAAGGATTTTGCAAAAGTACACCACTTCTTTTACTTATTCTCAGATAGCCATCTGGTTTCTTCCAGATTATTTTATCTCTGTATCTAAAGCCAGCATCAAGAAATATTTTTGTTGCATCTGCAACTATTGGAAATTTTTCACCATTAACAAGCATATCATCTATGTTAAGAACAAATATCCTTCCATCATTTAAAACTCTGAATAATTCTTTTGCGACATTTTTAAGAACACCCAAATATTGATCATATGAATCGAATAAATCTTTGTAATCAAATGGAGCATTAAAGTAAGGGGGAGAAGTGACAGCAAGATGAACACTATTATCTGGAATTTCACTCATAGTCATACAGTTTCCAACTATTAGTTTATGGTGAGTAACCATTATTTTCTCCGACAATTACAAAATAAACCTGTCTTTAAAATATTTTTCAATTTCTTGAAAAAGATTTAAAAAGATAGTTATCTTCACATATCAACATGAGTCAATTATTATTGGGTCAAAAACATGATGAGTTAGGAAATGGAAAAATCAGGAGTCCTTTAAGATATCCTGGTGGAAAAACAAGAGCTGTAAAACAGATATTGCCCATAATTCCTTATTTTGAAGAATATAGAGAACCTATGGTTGGAGGAGGTTCAGTATTTTTTGCACTAAAACAATTGTTTCCAAATAGAAAATACTGGATAAATGATCTTAATAAAGATTTATTTCTATTCTGGAAGTATAGTAAAATTGAAATGAAAGCCTTACTCAATGAAATTTGGAAAATAAAAGAAACTGAGAAAGATGGAAGAGAACTTTTTAACAGATTAACAAGTAATAAACAATTTGATGATTTTGACAGAGCTGTTAGATTTTTCGTTTTAAATAGAATTTCTTTTTCTGGAACTGTTGATTCCGGTGGTTATTCAAGTCAGGCATTTAAACGCAGGTTCACTGATTCATCTATTAAAAGGGCTAAAGCAATCTCTCCTATTGTAAGTGATACCAAAATAACAAATCTGGATTATGAAAAAGTGATCAAATCTCCTGGAAAAAATGTTTTTATTTTCTTAGATCCTCCATATTTATCAACAACTTCATCCAGGCTATATGGTAAAAATGGTGATTTACACGAGGGTTTTGATCATATAAGATTCGCAACAAATATGAAAAAATGTAACCATAAATGGTTAATCACATATGATAATTCTAAAAAAGTTAAAGATCTTTTCAATTTTGCCCATATTTATGGATGGCAGCTTCAATATGGAATGAATAATTACAAACAAGATAAGGCAAAGAAAGGTCAAGAATTATTTATTTCTAATTATAAAATTCCAAATTTCTCAAATTCAAAAATAAACTAAACCCGGGCAATCTTTATATATTTCCATTTATTCACAATCTCCATGGACATCGAGAAAGAGATAAGGAAATTCGCTTTAAAAAATGCAGTTAAATTTGAGGGAAATGCTAATCCAGGTGCTGTTATCGGAAAAATAGTCTCATCTTTTCCTGAGCTAAAAAAAGATATTAAAAAAATAGTTCTTAAAGTTGCAAAGCTTGTAAAAGAAGTAAATAAGATGTCTTTAGAGGAGCAGCTTGAAGAGATCGAGATGATTGCTCCTGAGCTATTGGTTGAAGAGAAAAAGAAGAAAGAAAAAAAACTGCCTGAGCTTCCTGAAGTTGTTAAGGGAAAAGTTGTAACGAGACTTCCCCCAGAGCCTTCAAAATATCTTCATATAGGACACGCTCTCAGCTTTCTTATAAATTACCTCTACGCAGAAAAGTATGACGGCAAATGCATACTCAAGTTTGAGGATACCAACCCGGAAAAATGCAAAAAGGAATTTGCTGATGCAATGGAAGATGATATTATCAATTATCTGGGAATTGATGTATCAAAGATCGTCTACATAAGCGATGATATGGATTATATGTTAAAAAAGGCAGAAGAGCTGATTGAAAGGGACAAGGCTTATGTCTGTTTCTGCGATAGAGAAAAGATGAGGGACCTTCGACACTCTGGTGAGCCTTGCGAGTGCAGGAAGCAGTCACCTGAGGAAAATATGAAATTTTGGGAGTCTATGAAAAACAGGAAATACAAGGAGGGAGAGGCTGTTTTGAGGCTCAAGGGAGATATGGAATCTGAGAATCATGTTATGCGTGATCCTGTGCTTTTCAGGATTCTGTATAAAGAGCATTTCAGGCATAAGGACAAGTATTGTGTCTGGCCCCTATATGATTTTGAGAATGCGGTTGAGGACTGCAGATATGGTGTGACGCATATATTGAGGAGCAAAGAGTTCGGTTCCATGAGAAATGAGCTCCAGAACTATATAAAGGATCTGTTTGGCTGGGATAAGCAGGTTATAACGCATTACGGAAGAATAAATATCCAGGGAACAATATCATCCGGGAGAAAAATAAGAGAGCTTATTGAACAGAAAAAAGTCTCAGGATGGGATGATCCGAGCCTTGTAACCTTAAAAGCTTTGAAGAGAAGAGGGATTGTTAAAGAAGCATTATATGATCTTGTATATGAAGTAGGGCTTTCTCTTGCTGAGACAAATATTGACTGGACAGTGCTTTCCTCACTCAACAGGCAGATTCTTGATCCCAAAGTGGACAGGTATTTTTTTATTGAAGATCCTGTTAAGATACAGATTAAAAA
>WJJD01000074.1 GCA_014729915.1 Candidatus Woesearchaeota archaeon
GAAGAGAAGAAGGAAGAGAAGAAGGAAGAGAAGAAGGAAGAGAAGAAGGAAGAGAAAAAGGAGGAAGAGAAAAAGGATGAGAAATAATTTGGTTTTATCCTCAGAAAACTTTATATATCTTATATTTTTCTCATACAATTAATAATGATTCCTAAATTAAAGACATTTATCTTGAAGAGTAAAAGGGTCTTAAAGATAACTAAAAAACCTGATAATGAAGAATTTGCTAATGTTGTAAAAGTATCAGGTCTTGGTATTATTATAATAGGTCTAATAGGATTTTTAATCCAGACTATAAGAACTCTTTTATTCAGGATGTGAAAAAAATGGAAAAAAAAGCATCATCCCCCTTAATTTTTGCAATAAGAACAACTGCAAACCGAGAAGATCAGGTACTTGGGTTTGTCACAAGTATTGCGCAAAGAAAAAAACTTGGTATATATTCAATCATAAGGACACATGGTATGAGAGGATACATTTTTGTTGAAGCTTCTGATAAATCTGAAGCAGAGAAAGCAGCGTACAATGTGCAGTATTCCAGAGGGGTTTTACCGGATCCAATTGATTATACAGAAATAGAACACATGTTAGAGCAGGTAAAAAGAGAAATCAATATACAGAAAAATGATATTGCAGAGATAATCTCAGGTCCATTTAAACGGGAAAAATGCAAGATTACAAGAGTGGATAAAGCAAAAGAAGAGGTAGTTGTAGAACTTGTTCATGCAGCAGTTCCGATACCTATTACTGTAAAGATGGATGCAGTAAAAGTAATAAGAAGAGACAAAGAAGAATAATATTCCAAAAGCTTTTTAAGTTTGATTTAAATCCGTGAATTAATATGCCAAAAGAAACAATTGAAGCATTAATAGAAGGAGGCAAAGCAACTGCTGCCCCTCCATTGGGACCTGCCTTAGGCCCCTTAGGTGTAAATATCGGACAGATCATCTCTGATATAAATAAGAAGACACAGGAATTTAAGGGAATGGAGGTTCCTGTAACAGTTGTGGTTGATACAGATTCTAAAGATTATACAATTTCTGTCGGAACACCACCGACCTCACAATTATTAATCAAGGAAACCGGGATAAAGTCTGGATCCGGAAATCCGAATACTGATTTTGTTGCTGACCTAAAGATTGAGCAGGTGATAAAGATTGCCAAGATGAAGGAAGATACACTGCTTGGTAAGACCATGAAAGAGAAAGTTAAAGAAGTGATGGGAACCTGCAGATCAATGGGAATAATGATTGAAGGGAAAAAATCACAGGAAAGCCTTGTTGATGTAAATAACGGCAAATATGAAGAAAAAATAAGAAAAGAGAAGACAGAGCTTACAGAAGAAGAACTAAAAGAACTTGAAGAAGAGAGAAAGAAACTTCAGGAAGAGATTAAGGAAAGACATGAAGAGTTCATGAAAAAGGGACAAAAGATAATTGATGAACTCCAGGGAGAAGAAAAAGCAGTTGTTGTCTCCAGACTTGAAGTTGAAGGTATTCCGACAGATATAATAAAGGAGCTTATGCCTGAAGAAGAACCTTCTGCAGTTGGAGCGACTCCTGAAGAAGGCAAAGAAACTGAAAAAAAGCCTGCAAAAGAAGGAAAACAGGAATAAATCAACTTTCAATAATCACTTTTTCTTTTTGTAATCTTGCGATCTGGTTGATTCTCATCAGAATCATATCATAGATTACAGAAACATTCAAAGGATAAAAATTTACTTTAAGCATCAGCTCATTTTTTGAATTAATATATTCAATTAAGATATTCTCACCCTCAAAACAGAACAAGATAGTTTTATAAATTTTCTTTTTAGTATTTATCTCAATCATTGGAAAAATCTTAAATCCAAAATATTTAAGATAAGTTGCCAGTTCAACATAGAGCTTCATGATTGATGAATCTTTTTTTTCCGGACTTTTTATAGTTATTTGTTTTGACATAATAGTGGTAACAAATTCAATCAAGTATTTAAATCTTTCTATTAAATTAGTACTTATTAGTAAGAACATAACTAAAACAAAAAAATTCATAAAATTTTTATACTTGACATATTCTCTTAACACATATGATAGTTTTAGAAGGCATTACAAAAACTCAGCTTGTGCCATTAAAAAAGCACGGATTTAAATTAGTGAAGCCGAAAGGAAAATATGAGAAATATCGGTTAAAGGGGCCAGCAAACATTATTCTTTATACAACAGGAAAATTAGTTGTAAACGGCAAGAAAGAGGGAATAAAAGAGACAAAAAAACTTCTAAGAAAACTTGGTATAAAAATACCCAGACAAAAGACAAATAAAAAAAAGCAAAATAAAGATATATCTGGAAAAGTTATAGGAAGCGATGAAACACTTAAAGGAGACACCTTCGGAGGGATTGTTGTATGTGCATTTAAGGCAGATGCAAAAATAAGAGAACAATTAATCGATCTTGGTGTCAGGGATTCAAAAACATTTAATAATGCGGATATAACAAAACTTGCCAGAAAATTAATGACTTTGTTTTCTAGAAATTATTCAGTTGAAAACATCTATCCAAAAGAATACAATAAGTTAAACAAAAAAAAAAATGTTACTGAAATAATGAATTATTTGCATGAGAAATGCTATAAAAAGCTTGCAAAAAGAAAAAAAATAACATATGTTATTGATAAATACCCCGGATGTAAGGTTGGAGATATTGTTGAACCAAAAGCAGAATCAAAATATCCTGAGGTTGCAGCAGCATCAATTATTGCAAGATTTTGCGCACTAAAGCAGATAAGAGATCTGGAACAGACTGCAGGTTTTTTCATACCGATGGGAAGCACTCACGTCACGGATGCTGTAATGGAAATAAAAAGAAAAAGTCTGGATCCCAGGGATTATGTAAAGATGAAATTTAAGAATGTTAAAGAATTCTTTTAAAGATTATTAAAAAAAATCTTTTATGTGTTGCCTGAGTTATCTCAAGAATGTAGTGCTATGATTTTTTCCATAATTTTTTAAACTAATTCTTTATCAAGAAACTTATGATAATAACAATTTCAGGGGTCAGCGGTGCCGGAAAAAGCTCTACAGCAATAAAAATAGCAGAAAAACTAGGCATGAAGCATTATTCAATGGGTGATCTTCAAAGAAAGCTTGCAGAAAAGCACAACATGAGTACAGTTGAATTTTCAAAGATTGAGTCAAAAGATCCTAAATATGATAAAGAAAGAGATGAGCTTTTGATACAACTTGGAAAAACAGAAGATAATTTTGTGATAGACACTTGGCTTGGAGCAAAATTTATCCCTGATGCATTCAATGTCTTTCTTGATTGCAATTTAGATATCAGGGCACAGAGAATTTTTAAGGAAGTTTATCATGGAAAAAACATTGCAGGAATAGATCATAAGAGAAGATCTGATAAGAAATATTCTTCATTAAATGAAACTAAAAAAGAGCTTCTTAAAAAAGAAGAATTAAACAGGAATAGATGGCTTAAATATTATGATTTTGATTATAAAGACAAAAAAAACTATGATTTTGTTCTTGACACCTCTCTTCTTACAATAAAAGAGACTGTTAATGCGATCATAATTGCAATTAAGGAATTGTAAAGACTTACTAAATGATTCTTACTTGAATTGTAACTTTACTTTATTGCTGTAAGTATGTGTTGACTTAAGGAAACTTTATAAAACTCGCTTTAATTCTATATATAACAAGGTGAATGATCATGGCTTTAAAAAAAGGAGATTTTATTGAAATTGAATATACCGGAAAAACAGATGATGAGGAAGTTTTTGATACAACAGACAAAAAAACTGCAGAAGAGAATGAAATTTTTGATGAAAGGATACATTATGGTCCTATTATAGTCTGTCTTGGTGAAAACCATCTTTTAGAAGGTCTGGAAAAATTCATAATCGGGAAAAAAACTGGTGAATACAAGGTCAATTTAAAACCAGAGGAAGCTTTTGGTAAAAAATCCGCAAAACTATTGAGACTCTTACCAAGAAAAATTTTCAGGAAAGAAGAGATTGATCCTTACCCTGGACTTGAAGTAAATATTGACGGAATGGCTGGGATTGTAAGAAATGTAAGCGGAGGACGTGTTATTGTTGATTTCAATCATCCACTTGCAAGTAAAAATCTTTATTATGACATAAAGATAAATAAAAAGATTCAAGATACAAAACAAAAAATTGAATCAATTTTTAGACTTGAACTGAATCTTTCCGAAGTAGAAATTGATATAAAAGGAGATAAAGCAATAATCTATCTTGAAATTCCTGCTGAGATCAAAGAAAAAGTAAGAGAAAGGCTTTCAGAGACAATTAAAGAAATCAAAGAAGTTGAATTTAAAAGTCCTGAAGACAAAACACAGAAAAAAGAAGAAGGGATAAAAAAAGAAAAAAAAGAGAAAGATAAAAACAAGCCTAAAAAAAAGAAAGAAACAAAGAAAACCAAAGGTAAGAAAAAAACAAAAACAGGATCCAAGAAAAGTAAATAACGGATCCTCTATCTGTAAATCACCCTAAATCAATCATAGGAAAAGTAGTATATAAATATTTCTTATACTTGATTAATGATGAAATTTAAACAAAATGTATATGAACTGGTTAAAAAAATTCCCAGAGGAAAAGTTTCTACTTATAAGCATATTGCAGAAAATCTAAATTCCGGAGCTTACAGAGCAGTCGGACAGATTCTGAAAAACAACAAAAATCCAAATGTTCCGTGCCACAGGGTTGTCGCTTCAAACGGTACAATAGGTGGTTTCAGGGGAGAAACAAAAGGGGAAGCAATAAAGGATAAGATAAATATTTTACAAAAAGAAGGGATTAAATTTGAGAATAATATGATTATTGATTTTGAAGAAAAATTATTCTTTTTTCTTTAGTTTTTTAATCTCTTCTTCAAGATTAAGCTTGTCAAGAAGTTCTTTATACCTGTTTCTTATTGTAACTTCAGTAACACCGCCTACTTCCGCAACCTCTCTTTGTGTTCTTTTTTCTCCGTTGATCAAAGCAGCAACATATAATGATGCTGATGCTATTCCTGTGGGTCCTCTTCCTGAAGTAAGCTCCTTTTTCTGGGCTCTTTCTACAATTTCAATCGCTTTAGACTGAGTTTTTGGAGAAAGTTTTAAAGATGAGGAAAATCTTGGAATATAATCAATAGGGTTACTTGGAAGAACAGTTATTGCAAGCTGCCTTGTAACAAATCTATAAGTTCTTCCCACTTCCTTTCGTTCAATACCTGATGCTTCACTTACTTCATCAAGAGTTCTGGGAACTTCATGTCTTCTGCATGCAGCATACATCGCACCAGCAACAACTGACTCCATGGAGCGTCCTCTAACAAGTCCTCTTTGCACTGCCATTGTATAGATTCTTGCAGCTTCTTCTTCAACTGATTTGGGAAGTTTTAAGAATGAAGACACTCTTTTTAGCTCAGACAAAGCAAGTTTTAAATTCCTTTCAATAGCAGTTGAGATCCTGTTCTGCCACTTTCTCAGCCTGAAAAATTTATTCTTGCTTTTTTTTTTCAAGACATAAAGATCAGCTTTTCTTCCGACCTCAGTTCCAAGGCCCCGGTCAAACTGGGTATAAGTAGTTGGAGCTCCAGTTCTTCTCTTTTTTTCTGCTGATTCAGGATCAAATTCACGCCATTCCTGGCCAAAATCAATCATCTTATCTTCAATCACAAGACCGCAATCCTTGCAGATGATCTCACCTTTTTCTTTATTAAAGAATAAATTTATTCGTCCGCATTCTGGACATTTTTTCACAAAGTCTCTCATTGTTGCACCAAGTGAATTGAAGATTATCTCAGCTTCCTTAAAAAAAAATGATTCTTTTTTAAGAAAATACCACCAAAAAGACCAGTTCTTAAAAGATTTGCTTGGGTATTTTTTTGACAGGGCTGACAAAATCGTAATTTTTTTAAATAATAAAAAGCAAACATTTATAAAATTATTCTTTATGATTTTCTGATTTTTTCAAATATTTATCATACAATTATTATGTCATTATCGTCTAAGAGATTGAAAAAAAACTATTTTTATTGTCATAATCACATGTGACCTGCAGCAAGCCGTAAGGTTTATATACTACAATAAAATGGTCATAGATGGGGTGAACTTATGAAATTCAGGTTGATTTTGTTGTTGTTGATAATGCCTTGTGTTTTTGCTGATAGTGTGATATTTACAGAAATAATGTCTGACCCTCCTGGAAATGAAGGTCAGGGAAAAGAATGGATTGAGATAAAAAACATCGGTGAGACAGATGTTAATCTTGAGGGATACAGATTCTATGAAGATGATACAAATCATTTTATAACTTTAATACAAGGTGATTTAATCTTATCACCTGGAGATTTTGCAGTAATTGCCGAGGAAGACTCTGTTTTTTTAATGGAATATCCTGATTACAACAAAACTTTGTTTGACAGTTATTTTTCTTTGAATTACAAAGGTGAGTATATCGCTTTAAAAGACAGTGAAGAGAATATAATTGATTCTGTTACATATATAGAAAGAAATGATGATGGTTATTCTGTTGAACTTAATTGTAATGATGAATGGATATCCGAAACTTATCAAGGTACTCCCGGAACCGGATTTACCTGTATCTCAGATATGATTCCTGAGTTTTCTACAATCGGTCTGACAGCTCTGTTAATAATTATTGGTTTATATGTTAAGAAAAAAAAATAATTGATTTTGGAAGAAATGACAAAACGCATAACATAACAAAATTTATAAGTAAAAATAATTTAATTTGTTGTTATGGTACTAACTGAGCTAAAAAAGAAACTGCAAAAAAGACAGAACGAGCTTATTTCTCTTCTTGAAAATAAATCTGCAGAGTTTGAGATTGAAAAACAGCATCAAGTATATGGGGCGATAAATGAACTAAATGTAGTTTTAGAGACTCTTAACTATTATAGAAACATGGAACTTAAATCTAATAATAACGGTCTCTCTGAACTTAATTCAGAAACCTTTAAAAATACAGATTCTAAGGATAAAGATATTTCTGAATCAGGATTATTTTTTAATATCAAGGAAAAAATTTTTAGAAATTTTAAAAAGATTACAAGAAGATAATTTTTTCAAGAAAAAATTTCACATGTAAAAATTCTCGCGATAGTCACTGTTCACAGAACAGTGGAAAGTTTTGAATTCTATAAGATTTTAAGTTTTACTGTTTAAAAGTTTTTATGTTTTTTTATATAACAATCTTTAAAAAGTTCTGTTTTTTTTATTAGGTTATGACAAAAGAAGATGAACAATATCCTGCTGTACTTGATAAACAGCCTTGTCCCATGTGCCATACAAAGAATCTTAAACTTACTGAGATAAAAAAGGATATTCCCTATTTTGGTACCTGCTTTATTTTTTCAATGGATTGTGCCAATTGTGATTACACCATGTCTGATATTGAAACAGAAGAAGAAAAAGATCCAGTCAAATACTCTTTTGAAATTAATTCTGAAGAGGATCTTAAGGTTCGGGTTGTCAAATCCAGTCAAGCAACTGTTAAGGTTCCCAGGATGATTGAGATCACACCTGGACCCATGTCATCTGGTTATGTAACAAATATTGAAGGAATCATAAACAGGATAAAAAGTGTCCTTGAAACCCAAAGAGATGAAGAAGACGATAAAAAAGCAAGAAAGAAAATCAAGAACAGGATTAAAAAACTCCAGAGAGTTATCTGGGGCAGAGACAAATTAAAGATCATAATTAAAGATCCGTCAGGAAATTCAGCAATTATCAGTGATAAAGCTGAAAAGTCAGGCTTGTGATATTAAATATAACTGCATCAAAAAAACATTAAACCAAGTGCAAATATCAATAAAACTATATAGATAATCTTGTTCCAGTTCAGGACTTTTCTTCCGTCAAAATTTCCAAAAGGAATTAAATTAAACATTGCAATCCATGAATTGATCTGCTGTCCGTAAAATGAGATTGAATTAATCATATCTGATACTGAAAAGATATTAATTATAAAAAATACAAGAGCAGTTAATAAGCTTCCGGCAATTCCAGCAGAAGATATCATACCGTTTTCTCTTTTTCCTGGTCTGCCTTGAATCATGACTGCACCGGGTGCTGCAAAAATAAATCCTGTAACAGATAAAAGTACTCCAATAAAAAGCATGGAATCAAAAGCACGGAATTCTGCCCTGCATCCTAGCAATTCTGCTGTGAATTTATGTGCTAACTCATGAACTATAAATCCTATTCCTGCTGTAATTGCTGCAAAAAAAACAGCATACAAAAAAGAAACATCAAAAGCAATACCGTTAATTGCTATTGCAAACATAAGAGAAATTGCTGCCCAGGCCTTTAGAATCTCTTTTAGTTCTGACTCTGAAAATCCTGAAAACTGACTCATCCTCATGCAACAGTTCCGATTTTGCCTTTTTCCTGTGTTATATAATCAAGGTTGTTAACAAATTTTTTATATGTGTTTCTTACTGTAACCTCAGTTACATCAGCAACCCTAGCAATCTCTGCCTGTGTTTTCCTGTCCTGCTTTATCCTTGATGCAACATAAAGAGCTCCTGCTGCAATGCCCTTTGGACTTCTTCCGGATAAAAGTTGCTCTTTTCTGGCTCTGTTGATAATCTCTATCGCTTTTGTTTGTGTTTCTGCCTCAAGACCAAGTTCAGACCCGTATCTGTGTACAAAATTGATCGGATCTACCGGCATAGTTTTTATATTAAGTTTTCTTGAAACATACTTGTAATTCTTTGAAAGCCTTTTTTTACTTAATCCTGCAACCTCTGCAACCTCGTTCATTGATTTTGGAATATCATACATCCTTAGTACAAGATATGTTGTTCCTGCAACAATCGCTTCTGTTGAATGTCCCCTGACTAGTTCTCTTTGTAGTGCTGTCCTGTAGATTCTTGCAATTTCCTCTTCGATATGCCTGGGAAGGTTTAGTACAGAAGAAAGTCTTTTTATTTCGGGAAGAGCTAATTTAAGATTTGCTTCAATTGCTGTGGAGACACGTCTCTGCCACATCCTTAATCTTTTAAATTTATGACGGTTTTTTCCGCTCATACTATAGAGATCGGATTTACGTCCCACTGTTGTTCCAAGTCCTTTATCTTCCTGTGTATGAGTCATTGGGGCACCTGCTCTTCTCAATGTCTGTGCATCCTCTGCATTGAATTCTCTCCATTCTTTACCGAAATCAAAAAGCTTGTCCTCTAATACAAGACCACAGCTTCTGCATACTACTTCTCCTTTATCCTTATCCCAGAAAAGTTGAGAAGCCTTACATTCGGGACACTTTTCATATTTAACTTCTTTCATTTTAAAAATACTCACCCCTTAGAATATTTTATTAAAATAGAGTAGTATTTAAATCTTTTGTAATAATGATTCCTTTAATGGAATCCTTTATCAAAAATTTCCCATCTGGTCTTTTTTATAAACATTTACTAAAATTTTTCCTATCAGAGAAATTTTTGATATGCGTTCTAAAAACAGGATCAACAATTTTTTTATAGGAGTCTTAATTTTTATTATTGTGTTTTCCGGGAATCTGCCACTGCTCCCATCTCATGTCCTCATCAGAAACACCAATTTCCCTGAGTAGCTTTATCATGGCATCAACCATGGGAGGTGGTCCGCAGAAAAAAAATAGTTTTTTATTGATATCTGACACATAGTCATTAATCATCTCTTTGTCAATATATCCTTTTTCCTGTTTCCAGTTATCAGGAATTTCTTTTGTCAATGTATTGATGACCTTTATGTTCTGATTGTTTTTATCCATATTTTTTAGTTCATTCCTAAAAATGATATCTTGGTTTGTCCGATTTGAAAAAATCAACAGAAAGTTGTTTTCCAAACCATTTTCTGCTGCATAACGAAGACTTGAAATAAATGGTGTAATTCCTGATCCTCCTGCAATAAAAACAACATCTTTTTTGATTGACTTATCAAAATTTAAAGAAGATCCTTTTGGTTCAGAAAATCCAATTTTGTCTCCTTCTTCAAGTTCATGCAACGCTTTTGTAAATTCTCCAATCCTTTTTATTGTAAATTCAATGTTTTCTGAGCCCGGTTCATTTGCAAAAGTAAAAGGTCTGGAATCAATATTATCAGGAATGCTCACTAGGCAATATTGTCCCGGAATAAATTCTATTTTTTTATCTGTCCGGACAATTAATGTGCTGACATCATGAGTCTCTTTTCTGATTTTTATTATTTCTCCTTTGTTTTCCATTTTATGTTTTATCGTTAAGGAATTTTACATATCCAAATTCTAAAACTCAACCTTGATAGGTATCCTGTTTAATTTATGGATGCAAAGACCCATCTGATCCTTAAGATCATAGTCATTTGTTGCATTTCTAATCTGTCTCATAAGATCAATTGTTCTCCTGAAAAGCCTGATAACATCTCCTTCTTCCAGATTTGTCAATTCCATGATATCAGAAAATTCATCCCCCTTTGCAAACTTTGATGTGATTTTATACAGATTTTTCATGGATCTCTTGTCAAGTCTTGAATATATATTATGATTTTTGATCCTGTTTTTTAAGAAATGACTCAGGCTTTTTGTTCTTTTCCATGATCCCTTTTTTTCAAAATGGTCATTTTTTCCTGGCTCATATACAATTGCAGCACAGATTAATATGAGTTCCCATGGTTTTAATTGTTCATAAAAGTCAGAGCAGAAGATCTCAGAAACAAGAATCTCCTGGTCATAGATTCTTCTTGCAAACATTCCTTTTTCTGTGAGATCATTATTTTTTACAAACCCGAATTTCTCAAGCTTTCTCATTTTGTTATTAAAAGATCTTTTGATCCTGATATTTTTTCTTTTCTTTCTCTGATAATAATCAAAATTGCTCTTTAAGATTTTGTCTCTTTTAGTTTCTTCCTTGTAGTTATGGATCAGATTGATCACAGTATTGTAAGAAAGCTTGAATTGGGATTTTATAGGTTCCACATCTGCTGTTGTAATTTTTTTAATCTTATAAAGATCATCCCTTGACCTGTCTACCATGACATAGACAAATCCTTTTTTGTCGATGCCTCTTCTTCCTGCGCGACCCGCCATCTGAAAATACTCCTTTGAATAAAGATTCCTGAAATTAACCCCGTCATACTTAAACATTGAAGAAAATGCGACACTTTTTGCAGGCATATTTATTCCTACTGCAAAAGTTTCTGTTGCAAAAAGAACTTTTATTAAGCCTTTTGCAAAGAGAGTTTCAACAAGTTCTTTTGAGTAAGGAAGCATCCCTGCATGGTGAAACGCAATTCCCTTTGGAAGAACCCGCCTTAACCTATGGACTGATTCCATGGATTTAAAATCAGAGGGGATGATTCTTGAGGAAAGTCTTGAAACAACTGCTTTTTCAGAATTATTTAAAAAAGAGAATTTTTTAGAAACAAAATAAGCTTTTTTCTCGCATGATTTTCTTGAGAATACAAAAAACAAACAGGGAAGCTTATCTCTGATATCTCGGATAAGATTTTCAGGTCTCGGTGGTTTGGGTTTTTTTCTTCTTCTTTTCTTTTTTCTCATGACCTTGTCATAGTCAGGAGTTTCATTATTATAGATAAGTTCATTTATTTTTGTAATACCAACTGCTTTATCAAATACAAAATGCTCAAGCGGAACAGCTCTCTTATTATATCTTACAACATCAACCTTATGGTGTTTTATTGACTGAATCCATGAAGCGAATTCTTTTGCATTTGGAATTGTTGCAGAGAGGCAAAGAAATCGAATATTCTCTGGGGAAAATATTATGCTTTCTTCCCACACTGTACCTCTTTCAATATCATTTATGAAATGTATCTCATCAAAAATCACATAGCTTACATCTTTTACATTAGGATCCTTTGTCATCAGCATGTTCCTGTAAATCTCTGTTGTCATTATAAGCACAGGAGCTTCAGGATTAATGACAATGTCTCCTGTCATTATTCCGATATTCGAATAACCATATTCCTTCTTAAAATCCCTGTATTTTTGATTAGATAAAGCTTTAATCGGTGCAGTATAGATTATCCTTTTACCTTTTTTGATATATTTATCAATAATATAATCAGCAATAAGTGTCTTACCAGTGCCTGTTGCAGCTGAAACAACAACAGAATTTCCCTTATCAATGCACTTTGCAGCCTCAACCTGGAAATCATCTAATGTGAATCCTTTGAACTTCATAATCTATTGAGATAACAAGTTAGTTTAAAAAGTTTATCCGAAAGAATGCACAGATGAGAATTATTGAAAATTTCGCCAGAAATTTTCAGTGGGTTTAAAACCCCGCTATTTATGGCGAAATTTTTAATCCCAAAATGCTCAAAAAGCTTATGCTTTTTGGCACACAGAAATCCAAATGGATTTCTTGCGATTCGGCAAAAAAAGAGAGGCAGGCGTAATACCTCGACATTTAAGTCGAGGATAGCCGCCTCTCACCGAATTTTTGTTATTTTGAAATTATTAAAAATTATATCGGATTTTTCTTTCAACAAATTTTAAATTTGAATAAGTTTTCAAATTTAATCATAATGCTTGTTGCAGGTATTGATGAAGCTGGCCGAGGTCCTGTTTTAGGTCCACTAGTCATAGCAGGAGTTCTCGTCCATAAAAACCATTTTAAAAAACTGAAAAAACTTGGTGTAAAAGACTCAAAACTGCTATCAAAGCAAAAAAGAGAAGAGCTTTTTGAAAAAATAATACAAATCAGTGATAAGTACAAAATCATATCAATTGCTGCATATGACATTGATTCTGCGCTGATTTCATTCAAAAACAATCTTAATATCCTTGAAGCACACACCTCTGCTGAGATTATCTCACACCTCAATCCTGAAAAAGTGATACTAGATCTTCCTGACAGAAACAGAGATAGATACTGCAGCTACATAATAGAAAAGCTGAAAGAAAAAGTTGAGATAACTGCTGAACATAAGGCTGATTTGAACTATCCTGTTGTTTCTGCAGCATCAATCCTTGCTAAAGTTACAAGAGACAAGCAGATCGATGATTTTAAGAAGAAGCTTGGAATTGACTGCGGTTCAGGATATATGACTGATCCGAAAACACAAAAATTCTTAGATGAGCACTGGAACAATAAAAAAATTACTTTTTTCAGGAAAGAATGGTCTTCCTGGAAAAAAGTCAAAATAAAAAAAACACAGAAAAGAATTTTTGAATTCTGAAA
>WJJD01000075.1 GCA_014729915.1 Candidatus Woesearchaeota archaeon
AACCTTATTCATAATACCTTCTAAAATAGCGTTGGTAGAATTAAATGCGAAATAATTAGCAATATAATCAATTAATTTTGTTGCAGTTTTAACAAAAGACAACGCTTTTTTAGTACCGAGTTTTTTAGCTTTTTTTATCCATGATAAAAGTTTTTTCTTTTCTTTTTTTAAATCAGTAGTTATATTCATAATTTTTACAAAATCTTCTTTTAGATAGTAAGCTTTTTTGGTTTTTTTGCACCATGAAAAAAATAATTTCATTTTCTTTTTTTCTATATCAGTTAATTGATAAGAATTTCCAGTGAATATTTTTGACTTTTTTTCTTTGTTCTTTTATTAACTCTTTATACTCTTTTTGAAAAATGCTGAAAGCGTTTTTTGTCCTCTCTTTTTATTCTTACTCTGCTTATAGAGAACTTTGAATTACCTATAGAGAACTTTGAATTACTTATAGAGAATAATTCAAAGTTCTTCTTAAAGAATTTTGATGTTTTTCAAAATTCTCTATATTTCTTAACTCGAAAAATCTTTCGCTCTGCTAACATTATTCAAAAGTTGCCACTGTTTCTTGAACAATGGAAAGTTTTGAATTCTAAATTACTGGACAGCCTGCAAAGACTGGTGGAAAATGAACTTTTAAAATTGAAAACTCAATTTTTTCAACAAGAAAATTATCTTGGTATATTAAAACCTATACTTAACATCAACCTTGAATTTAATTTTAATAAATTAATATACATTTTCCTATACAAATAGAAAAGTTTATATACCAGTTGTAACTTAATATTATATTATTCTTTAGAAACCTATAAAATGGTTTCTTAGCAAAGGAAAACTCTTTGACTAAGGGAGGTTTTCTGCAATTATTTAAAAAAAAGGAGGGAAAAATGGAATTTGAAAATGTCGGAAACGTTAGAATAAAAGTTATGGGCTGCGGTGGAGCAGGCTCAAATATGGTAAACTGGCTTCATCATAAAGGAGTTCAGGGAGCAGAAGTGATTGCTTTTAATACTGATAAGTTGCATCTTGATACTGTCTCAGCAGATACAAAATTTATAATCGGACATACTCTCACAAAAGGTCTTGGAGCAGGAGGTTTTCCCAAGATAGGGGCAGAAGCTGCTGAAGAGAGTGCAAACCAGATAAAAAACTGCCTAAAAAGTACAGACATGGTATTTGTATGTGCAGGAATGGGAGGAGGAACCGGAACAGGAGCAGCACCTGTTGTTGCAAAGATTGCAAAGACACTAGGCTGCATTGTGATCGGAACTGTAACAATGCCGTTTAAGATCGAAAGAGCAAGGATTGACAAGGCTGAATTCGGGCTTCAGCAGTTAAGAGAACACTGTGATACTGTTGTAGTAATTGACAATAACAGGTTGGTCCAGATCGCAGGAAATCTGCCTGTAAAACAGGCATTTGCAGTTGCAAACGAACTCATCTCAACAATGATCAGGGGAATAGTCGAAATAATTGCTGTACCTTCATTAGTGAATCTTGATTACGCAGATGTAAAAGCCATCATGACAAACGGAGGAGTCTCATGCATCGGAGTCGGTGTGTCTGATACTGAAAGAAAAGTTGAAGAGGCAGTTAAAGGAGCACTGAGCAACCCATTGCTGGATATCAATTATGAAGGTGCTACAGGAGCATTGATCCATATTGAAGGAGGACCTGATTTAACTCTTGAAGATGTGAACAAGGCAGGCGAGATCGTAACAAACTCAATGGATCTTGATGCTAATGTAATCTGGGGTGCAAGAATAAATGATGAGATGACAGGAAAAATTTGTGTCATGACAATAATTACCGGTGTAAAAAGTCCATGGATACTTGGTAAAGATCAAAGAAAAATCCAAAGGCAGGAAACACAAACCCTGTTTAATGAGGAGCTGAAAATAGAAGTAATTGGCTGATTTCTTTTTTTTATTATTTTTTTAAAATGAATATTGACAAAGTACAGAAGCTTAATAAACTTGCAAAAGAGCTAAAAAAACATAAGATAGTTGATAATCCAAATAATGTAGTCAGCAAGGCGGAGCAGTTATTCGAAAAAGAGAATAATCATCTGAAAAGACATACCAATAGACAGGAAAACAAAGATAGGTTAAAAAAGATTGAAAGAAGTGTAAGAAAGCAGAACATAAGAATACAAAAGAATCAGGAATCAATTTCAGAAATAATAAAAAAAGTAAATAATATAATAAAAGAGATTAATAAGACACAGGCAAAGCCTAAACCTGCAAAAAAAATAATTTCAGAACCAAAAAAAGATCTAAATAAACCGATTGACAGGAACAATATTGCTCCTTCAAAGATCTCTGTAGAAAAATATTTCTATTACGGGCAAAAAAAGGGTTAGCTGTTCATTTCTCTTTTTCAATACTATTTTTTAGCATCTCTTCAGTCTCTTTAACTTTTTTTTGAGCACGGAATGCTGTATTCATAAGAATCCTGTTTTCATTTTTTAATTCATCAATCAGTTTATCTTTTCTTTTAAGCTCAGTGTACAAGACATCAATAATATGCCTGTACTCTTTAACAGACTTGCCTTTAAGTCTCGGCTTTTTTTTGGGATCAAACTCATATTCATCTTTTTGCATGAAATAACAAAAAGCAACGAAGATATAAAAAATTTTTCTGAATAATTTATTATTCTTCCGGCTTTTTATGAAGTCCTGCTGCTTTTCTCAAGTCAGCAACCTTGTCTGTGTATTCCCAAGTAAAGTCCGGATCATCACGCCCGAAATGTCCGAAGCATGCCGTCTTCTTGTATATCGGTCTTCTCAGCTTAAGTTGGCTGATTATTTCAGCGGGCCTGAAGTCAAAATTATTTTCGACAATTTCTTCGATCTTTTTTTCCGGAATCTTGTTTGTACCAAAAGTATTTACCCATATACTCATAGGCTTTGCAATACCGATGCAGTATGCAACCTGAACTTCGCACATATCAGCAAGTCCTGCAGCAACAATGTTTTTTGCAACATACCTTCCGTAATATGCTCCTGTCCTGTCTACTTTACTAGGATCTTTTCCTGAGAAACATCCTCCACCGTGCCTGCCAATTCCGCCATATGTATCAACAATGATTTTTCTTCCTGTAACACCTGCATCAGCAACAGGACCTCCTCTTACAAACCTTCCTGTTCCGTTCACAAAATATTCTGTATCCTTGTCAATCCACTCCTTGCAGATCGGCTTTACAATCTCTTCAACAACCTCTTCTCTAAGATCTTCAAGTTCAATATCAGGATCATGCTGGCATGCCATCACCACCTTGTCAACCCTTACCGGCTTTCCGTTGTTGTATTCAACTGTAACCTGTGATTTGCAGTCAGGCCTTAAATACTTCAACTTATCAACCCGTACTTTTGCAACCTTTCTAACAAGTTTATGTGCAAGAACTATTGGTAGAGGCATAAATTCCTTTGTCTCATTTGTAGCAAATCCAAACATCATTCCCTGATCACCAGCTCCCTGCTCATGATCCTCACTCTCATCAACTCCCTTAGCTATATCAGGGCTCTGCTTTGATATATTTATCCACACACCCATTGATTCTGAATCAAATCCATAGCTTGGCTTATTAAAACCTATCTCTTTAACGGTCTTTCTTACAATATCCTGGATCTCAACATAAGTTGAAGTCGTAAGCTCTCCTCCGATCATGATTGATCCGGTCTTTGTTAAACATTCAATAGCAACTCTTCCAGTAGGGTCTTCCTTGTAGACCGCATCAAGAATCGCATCACTTACCTGATCACAGATCTTATCAGGATGTCCCAAACCAACACTCTCAGATGTAAAATACGTTTTCCCTTTTCCAAATACACTCATTTTTATATACCTCCCTAAAAAAATAAACCACTGGTTTATTTTTATTAATGTTTAATTTTCAATCAAAGAAAGGTGTTTATAAATATTATTGAAAGAAATATTCTGATCAGAATAAAATTGATTCAGCTGTAAAAAACCGAATATTGATCTGTTCACTGAGGTATGGAATCTTATTGTTTTCCTTTGCTAAATCTTCTCAATCTCCTTCTCCAGCTCATCCAAACAAAGATTACCTGCGCCTCCGATATGAACCCTTTTTTTTAAAGCCTCTTTAAGATCAGGAATCTCTATGCTTCCAATCTCATCAGCTGCTTTCCTGTAAGCATCCCTGAAAGGGATCCCTTTCTTAACATGCTCATAAGCAAGGTCAGCTGCAAATAATTCTTTTGTGCAGGCATTCCTGCAATTTTTTTCATTCACTTTCAGAGAATCAATGCATATGCCCATTGCTTCAATAGAATCAATAACAGTTTCAAATGATTTCATTGTAAATTCCTTTACATTCTGCGTCTCTTTGTTATAACCTGAAGCAAGATCTTTAATTGTATTCTTTATGATGCTTTCATAACCAATGATGATTGATGAATTTGCCTTGATCATCTCGCAGACATCAGGATTTTTCTTTTGCGGCATTATGGAAGAGCCTGTTGAGACATCATCACCCAAAGACAGATAACCAAAACCTGAAAAAAATATGATGTCTGATGATATCTTTGACAAAGTGAGCATTATCTGGCTCAATGCAGAAAGTATCATTGACTCAATTTTCCCGCGGGAATTCTGGCAGTAAAGCGTATTTTTCATAACCTTTGAAAAACCAAGCTCTTTTGCAGTGAACTTCCTGTCAATATCTGCAGGAACACCATAGGAAGCTGCTGATCCCAATGGACTCTGATCATTCAACTCATATGCGGCATCCAAAAACTTAACATCATCCAATAAAGATTCGATAAATGAAGATCCCCAAAGGCCTGCAGAAGAAAGCATTGCTTTCTGCCTGTGTGTGTAGCCCGGCAAGGGGACAAATTCATTTCTTTTTGAAAAGTCAAGCAGAACAAAGCATAAATTTTTAACAAATTCTTTTACTTTCTCCAGCATATCCTTGTTGTAAAGCCTCTGAACAACCAGCACCTGATCATTTCTTGACCTGTAAGTATGGATCTTTTTTCCAGTATCTCCTAATTTCTCAGTCAAAAAATTTTCAATCTTTGTATGGACATCCTCGTCATTTAATGAAATCAAAAAATTACCTTTTTTATCCAGCTCAATGATCTGATTCAGACATTCTACGATTTTTTCAAGCTCAGAATCATCAATCACACCAATCTTTTTGAGCATCTTTGCATGAGCAATTGAAGATTTACAGTCATAATGCACAAGTTTTTGATCATAGCTTATATCATTTGCAAGAAACTTCTCGATTTTTTTGTTTACATCAAAACCCTTATACCATAATTTTTTTGCCATTCAAACCAACCCCTTTTCTTTGAGGAAAACCAAGCATCAGGTTCATGTTCTGGACTGCCTGACCAGCTGCTCCCTTTAATAGGTTATCAATAACAGAAACAATAACCAGTCTATTATGTTTGTCGATCTTAAATCCTCCGATAATGCATTTATTTGTATTCCTCACAGATTTTAATTCAGGAATTGATTCAGTAATCTCAATAAAATCAGATCCTGAATAAAACTTTTTAAAAATATTTAAAATCTGTTTTTCAGAGATATTTTTGTTCAAAATTATATGGGATGTAATAATGATTCCCCTGAAAAACTCTGCGACATGAGGAGTAAATCCGATTCTTTTTCCAATTATGTTTCCTATCTCTTCCTGGTGTTTATGATCTTTTAAAGAATACGCAAGAATATCTTTTTTAAGGTTTTCAGGATCATTTCGTAAGCAAGGTTTTTTTCCTGCACCGGAATAGCCTGAAATCCCTGAAAATACAGCATAATCAATAACATCTTTAACAGGATAAGCTGAAAGAATTGCAGCGGTCGCATAGCATCCCGGATTAGCTAAAAGCCTGCTGTGTTTGATGTTTTTACTGTTAATTTCAGTCAAACCATAAGTCCATCCTTTAGAAGATCTGTGAGCAGAACTCAGGTCAATCACTTTTTTTGCTTTTAATTTTTTAAAAACATTAGAAGACACTCTGTCAGGAAGAGCCAAAAACAGGCAGTCAAGATCCATCTTATTAATCTCATTAAAGCTGTATCCTGTAAATTTCAAATCAGATTCACTTTCAGGATAAAGATCTTTGACAGGCTTTCCTGAATGATTTTTTG
>WJJD01000076.1 GCA_014729915.1 Candidatus Woesearchaeota archaeon
GTATAATCTGCCTCATCATCCAATGTGAATGTTGAAGTCACATTTCCCACATAGGCTTTCCATTTGTAATCCTGCTGGATAGAATCCAGAACAACTGTTGTTATTGTTCCTTTTTCATCAGACCGGTTATCGGCATCTGTTGCATTTTTTGTTGAATTAGATTTATAAGTTACTGTTGATACTCCTGTTGGATCTGCTCCAAATACACTGCTTAAAAAAACCATCAGAGTTATTCCGAGTATCAGATACTGGTATATCTCCCTGAGATTTTTTCCTCCTTTGATATTGTTTCTTGTTTTCATTTTATGAATATGAATTTTAGTTTAGCTCTACATAAAAATAATAGCTTGATATGCCTCCGTCTGTATAATTTGTCGGAACAATTAATTCAAAATCAGCTGTTGAATTGTCAAAGCTGTTCTGGTTGTCATCTATTATTGAAGTGTATACAATTGAATCTGAAACATTGATTAATACATTCCAGAATTTTCCTGTCCCTGTTGAGTTATACGCCTGGACCTCATAGCAGCTTCCTGATGATATTGTTGTGTCAGCAACAATGAATTCAGGATGGGATGTTCCCGAAGAGAAGGTATTATTTATACTATCTGTCCAGGTGCTTGTTATACCTAAGCTTGATTCCTCATTTATAATCATTGTTTCATCAGGGCAGGTCACTCCTGCCCATGATGACACAGTGGTTCTTGATGCATAAACTTCTCCTCTTGCTGAATCAATTGTCCAGTCATAAAAGGATTTGTTATCTGCATTGTCAAGAGTTATTTTTCCGGAGATGTTACCATAATATCCCTGCCATATTGCAGTGATTTTTGTGTGATCTATGTTTAGGGCTGTGACATTGCCTGCCTGCGCATTGACTTCAGTCGGATCCTGAACCTGTCTTCTGGATGAGCCCCGCTCAGATAATGCCGCTCCGGCAGGCTCTCCAAATGTTAAGACAGATTCAAGCAAGATAGTATATATTAAAACTATCAGCAATGTTACCTGTTTTGCCTTTTCTTTCAATTTTTCCTCCTTAGTTAGTATATGCTTTTTTTGAAAGCATCTTCAGCTGGCTAAATGTCAGTTTTTCAATAGCCTTTGTGTTTATAGGGATCTTCCATAATTCTTTTCCTATCAAATTATTCACCTCTATCTCCCTTCATGTAATCATCAGGATCGTATAATTTCAGCAAATCTGATTTCTTGATTGTCATTTCTTCAAACTCTTTTTTTGAAACGATGCTGAGTCTCACTTTTTTTTGGTCAGCTGAGACCCGGCTGAATTTTTTTTTATCTTCAGTTATCATTATTATGTCAAGAGATCTTTTGGATGTATCCACTGCAATGAAACTCAGATCATCAAGCAACGGCTCAATCTCCCAGAAAAATTTTCCAAGAAACTCATGGTATTCTTCTTTTTTTAAAAACCAGGATTTTATTACAAATTCATGATATACTCCCAGATTCAGCAGTTTTTTATCTGCAAAGTCCTTTGCAGTCAAAATAAGATAAGAAAAATCATCAGCAAGAGAATAATGTATCCTTGGTTTTCCTTTGGCTGTATTAGATAATCTCTCACTTTTCACAAGACCTCCGAGTTCAAGAAGCCTTAGCTGCTGAGAAATATTTGCAGATGTGGTGTTTATTATTTCAGAAAGCTCAATCGGAGATAATTTCTTTTCTGATAGTTGTTTAAGTATCTCCCATCTTGTGCTTGAAAATAATGATTCTATCTCCATTAAAAAATACCGCCTCCCTCTTTATTTTTAAATAATTACGGTCCGTAATCGGACTTTTTGTTAATTTTAACCTTTCAGTATACAATTTTGTATGTTAATTAGTTAAATGTCGCAACTACTATATAAATATTTTGTTTTTTTAATTAATATATTTTGATAATTATATTATAAAATTAAATATTATAAATATATTATTATAATTTATTTTTAATTAATTTATTAAATTAATTTTTTTTTCTATACTATTAATGAATAAGTATAATTTAATTTATTAATATATAAATTTTTTCATATTATTATATTGATAAATTAATTATATTTATAATCTATTATAATTAATTAATTATTTAACTTCATTATAGACGCAAAAATAAGTTTTTTTAAACAAAAAAGAAAAAATTTCAAATTTTAAAAAGCATATTTTCTTTTAAAAAAATTAAAAAGTTGTCAAAAAGAACCTACAGAAACTATGAATTGGATGAGGAAAAAAAATATGTCAGATAAAACAAAGAAAGCAGATTAAGGGTGTATGGAGTTTTAAAGAACCGTTGTGGTTCACTGGACATTCTCACACAACATTTAAAAGAAAATTGAATATTTAGAGAGATTATGACAATATATTCCCATTCAAGGCTGAGCACATTTGAACAATGCCCCCTGAAATTCAAATATAAATACATTGATCAGATTGAAACTGAGATTGAAACTTCAATCGAGGCATTTATGGGAAAACTTGTCCATGATGCTCTTGAAAAACTCTATAAGGATCTAAATTTTGAACAATTCAATTCACTCAAGGATCTTTTTGAATTCTATGAAAAAGAATGGAAAGAGAGGTTTAATGATAAAATTCTTATTGTTAGAAAAGAATACTCTGAAAAAAACTATAAAGAGATGGGAAAAAAGTTCATCAAAACATATTATGATTTGCATAAACCTTTTAATCATTCAAAAACAATTGACACTGAAAAAAGAATTGTAATAAATCTTGATAAAAATAATAAGTACAGGCTTCAGGGTTACATCGACAGGTTAGCCTGCAAAGGAAACGTATATGAGATTCATGACTACAAGACAAGCTCAACCCTTCCATTACAGGAATATGCTGACAAAGACAGGCAGCTTGCCTTATATTCTATTGCAGTTAAGAAAGGTTATAAAGATGCAGAAAAAATCAAGCTGATCTGGCACTATCTTGCTTTTGGAAAGACTATTGTTTCAGAGAGAAATGATAAAGAGTTAAAAAAGCTTGAGGAGGATACAATAAAATTAATTGATGAAATTGAATCCTGCACTGAGTTCAATCCAAAATCATCTGCTCTGTGCAGTTGGTGCGAGTATAAGCCAATCTGCCCGAACTGGAAGCATCAGGAAATAACAGGCCAGCTTTCACTTGAAGAGTATCAAAAGGAAAATGGAGTAGAACTTGCTGATAAATACGTTGAATTATCACAAAAGAAAAAGAAAATTGAAGATGAAATGGAACTGATAAAACAGAGAATATTCAAATACTGCTCAAAAAATGATCTTGAAGTGATTTTTGGAACTGACTCCAGGCTTTTTTGCAAGACATATCATAATCTTAAGTTTCCAAACAAGAATGATCCTTTAAGAACTGTTCTTAAGAGCACATTAAAAAAAATCGGAAAATTTGAAGAAGTTGCTGAGGTTGATGTTTTTAAATTGAGCAGGATCCTGCAGTCAAAAAAATGGGATGAAAAAACAAAAGAGATACTAAAGAATTTCTCAACTGAGGATACAGTGCAGAGGATTTATGTTGGTAAAAAATACAGATAACTACACTTTGCTTGTTAACACATATCAAAAATTCTTTGAATTTTTGATTAAAGACAATCCTGGCAGTCCTGTGGACAGTTGATCTGTTTTTCGTTGTTGTAATCAATGTTTAACGGAAGAATAAGATCTTTTGCTGTTGAGATTACTATATTTAATTCAACATCTTTTACATTGTCATTGCTTCGCAGATGAAAATTTACTATCCCCTCAAGTCTTTTCAGATCAGTTGCTGTAAAGAAGAGGCAGAGATTGTATTTTCCTGACGTTACCAGTGCGTTAATAAAAAAGGGACAATCCATAAATTCTTCAATTATTGCTTTAGTGTCAGTTGCATTCACATCAACCTTTCCTAGAAAAAGATCAACTATTTTGAAATTAACTCCGTTAACTGTATGAAGAATACCCTTATCTCTTAATTTCCTTAATCTTGCACCGACTGATGGCTGGGATAATTTTATTTCCTTTGCAATATCTTCCTGAGATATATCCGAATTTTTTTGAATCAATGATAAAATTATGTTGTCTCGTTCATCCAAACCAAGTTTTTTATTGAATTTTGTTTTTTTCTTGAACTCTTCTATTTTTGTGAATAGTTTGTTTTCTGCCATTATAGAATTCCTGAAAACATTATCTCTATATAAATTTATCCTATATTTTATTCCATTATAAATAATATAACTTATAATTAAAAGCACATATTTATTTAAAAACAACCATTATCTGATATTACATAATGTTGATTTGTTCTTAAATAAAAAAAGCTTCTGGGTTGACCCTCTTTCCCAGAAGCTGTTTTTCTTATTATAATAAAAACAGAGGAGGTGAAAACAATGGGAGGAGGCGGATGCTGTTAATTTATGAATTTCTGAAAAAAAACAGAAATTCATCAATGGTTCCGGGTTCTACGAAAGCGTGGAGCGTGGGTTCTGCGTGAGCCTGGTTGTGATGTGTGGAAATTTTTTTTGATTTTTTCTTTTTTGCAATAAGTTATTATATGGTCGTGTTATTCATATCTGGTGTATTGAAATATGGCAAAGATAATTTATGAAGGAAAAAAAATTGATGTAGAAGATAACAGTCAGATTACAGAAGCATGTGAGAAATTAGGTGTCCCTTTTTTATGCTATACTGGTATTTGCAAAAGCTGCGTTATTAATATTCTCAAAGGTGAAGAGAATCTGAATGAGATTACAGAGATAGAGAAGGAGCATGATCTTGAAAAAAGTATGAGATTGGCTTGCCAATGCAGGATCAAATCCGGAAGTGTTATTATTGATTTTTAAACTTAGGGATTGAAAAAAAATAACTACTCTATTTTACACTAAATTTTCTGAATTTTTCTGGTGGCACACGATATTTGGATTAAAGCATATCCTAATTAGAAAAAATTCAAAAAATAGCATTATTTGAATAAAGTTTGTTTTAGGAAAGAAATTTAAAAAAGGACAATATTCATATCTAGAGGGGGGATTCAAATGCAATTAAAAAAAGCATTACAAAAAGCTATTGATTATGAACAAAAAGGTTATGAGGTATATAGTGACAGGGCTGACAAAATTTCAAATAAAGTTATGAAAGACACTTTTTCATATCTCGCAGAACAGGAACTTTTGCATAAGAAAGTGATTGAAGAATTTGCTGAAAAAAATTCTTTTAACATTGAGTCTGAACAAGAAAGTGATGCAATACAGTTTTTTAATACAACAATTAAAGATTTCAGAGAAGAGCTTGATCTTTCTGATGATGAACAGGATATTTATAAAAAAGCACTCGAGCTTGAGAAAGCAAGTTTTGATTATTACAGTGATCTGCTTGAGGAATCTGAAGATGAAAGTACAAGGAAATTTTTCAAGTTTTTAAAAGAGCAGGAAAACATACATTTTGAGATGCTCCAGAAAGCCTACTGGTTTATTAAAGACCCTGAAGGATTTTTTGCTGAGGAAGAGAAGTGGTTTGTTGAGGGTTAAAAATAGATTATGTATTTGAATAATTTTTTGTTATTTTAAAAATGACAAATGAAGAATTTCATAAATTATTGAAAAGAAATAAGAAAGAAATAGATGACGCTATCAAAGAATATGATACGAATAGTAAAAATTTTAACAAAAAAATAAAAGAGATTCTTGCATTATTATAAATTTTTATGAATAATTTGTTATTTCAAGTATTATCTAATTAAAATCACTTAATATTCGATTTTCTTTAATACTATTTACTCGAACATATTCATTGTCATTTCCTCTTATATACTGTCCCTCTATAATATAGACCTTTTCTGTTGTTTCATCCTTTGGAAAAAAATCATAAATTTCACTTTTTACATCCCTTAATTCAATCATATTTCCATAATCATCAATAAGAGCAGTTATATATAGAGATTTGTCCTCAGATGATTTTTCCAAACTTAAGTATCCTTTTACCTGCACTTCATCAAAATTTTTAATTTCATCACCTATCTGATCATTTGTTGATATTTTTTCTAAAACAATTTCTTCCTTTTCTTCATTTAGGTCTTCTGTTCTAAATCTCTTTTAATGTAAATTTAAGGTCTGCTAATTTTTACCATAAATAAATTTCAGCAGATCTAATAATTAAATATTTAGGAAAATTACAATATCAGACAAATAAGAAATAGAAAAAAAATCAGAATAAAAGAATACAACACAGACACATAAATTAAAACCTATATTTCTATTTCTCCAATAATTAATAGCCAGAATATTTATATTATTGTATGAATTAATTTTTATTAAAAAGAGACGGAGGTTGACTAAAATGGCGAAAGTCAAAGTATATTCAACACCAACATGTCCTTGGTGTACTCGTGCAAAACAATTCTTCA
>WJJD01000077.1 GCA_014729915.1 Candidatus Woesearchaeota archaeon
ATACTTCTATTTTATTCTCCGTTCAATATACAAAGAAGGTTCATAGAAGGAGTGCATATCCCATTTGGAATTATAACTGGAATCTTTCTTTTTAAGATTATCCCCGGTTTTTCTTCCAAGTTGAAAATTGACAAAAGGCTTTTAACATCAATTGTTTTAATTAGCTTTTTACTGCTGTTTCCGACAAATATTTATCATTTTTTTGATAAGATTAGCTCAATAAACAACAAAAGAGGATCATTTCCTTACCAGGTGAACCACTACATTTATCCTGAAGAGCATGAAGCACTAGAATGGCTAAAAGCAAATTCCAAAGAATATTCAGTTGTCTTGTCAACATATAACATCGGAAACTATATCCCGAGATACATGAACAATAGAGTCTACCTCGGACACTGGGCACAGACAATAAATTTCACAGAAAAATCTGAAGATGTCATTGAATTTTACCAGGGAAAAAGCGATTCCATTGACCTGGAAAACATCGACTATATATGGTATGGTCTTGATGAAAAAGAAGTAAACGAAAATTTTATTCCGCCGGAAAATTCAAAAATTGTTTTTGAGAATGAGAAAGTGAGTGTGTATAATATAACTTAGAATATTAAAAAGTCAACTTGTTTTTTAGGCTGGTTTTAACAAACCCGGATTTTAAATAATCATTAAGTACATATTCAGCTATAAAATCGCATAATTTCCGTCTTGAAATAACTTTTTTATTGCCTTGTTAATTAATTTTGTTTGTCTGTATTCATGATCCGAATAAAAAAGCAGTGCATAAATATCAGCTGCATCTTTGTTTTCTTTATGTAATTTTTCTCTTTCGAATAAAGAAAAGCTCTTTAACTCTAGTAAAGAATCAATATCAAGAACAGGTTTATCATTAACTGAATGTATTTTAGAATTTTTTAACAATTCTAAATACCAGACACCCTCGATGTCAGACTCAGAAAACAGATCTAAAAAGACATAAACCAGATCATAAATAGGCTTTTTTTTTGCCTGATTTCGGGAAATTTTTATTTTATTTTCTCTATCATAAATCAATTCATACCTAAAATTGTATGCAATCTTCTCAAAACCCAGTTTTTTTATAATCTTTTGAAAATCATAAACATCATCAGATCTTACAAAAAAATCAATATCTCTGCTTTTGATGTAATCAGTGCCAAATGCTCTTTTATAATTCAAATTAACATATAAATAAGCTGCCCATCCTCCAATAAGCCCGAGTCTTAATGCTTTAGTTTTTTCTATTATCTTATTCATATAATCAAAGGATAAATTTGTTTCAATAATATCATACATTCTTAAACACCTCCAGCAAATGCTCAGCAGCATCTTCTCCCCTCCCGCCGTAGGAAAAAAGATCAATATAGAGCTGGGGGTAGCTTGTTAAATAGCTATTATCTATTTTTTGTTTGTTATATAAAAAGGAATCATCTGCCAAATAAAGAATAATATTTCCTTTTTCTCCGGGAAATATATTATTTCCTGATAAACATTTTTCCCATGCCTCGATTTGATTTTTTCTTATGTATAGGTGAGTTTTACCAGGAGCAACATACGGACAGCACAGCTCAGAAGCAGAAAACAGGGTAAAACCATATTCTAATTTATTCTGATTTGCTATGTTTGATATTTTTTTAATAAGATATTGAGGCCTTTCAGCACCAGTAAACTCGGTTTTATCTATTTCCTTTATCGAGACAGAATACGCCCATGCATTTAGTAATTTGAAAAATTCCAGAACAACAATATTTTTTCCTTTACGTATATATCCAGTGTTTTGGAGCTGATTAGTAATTTTTACAGTAATTCCTAATGAAACATCTGCTTCATCAGCAAGATTTCTCAGGCCTATTTTCTTTTTGTTTAATAAAACCCTGATGATTTTTTGCATTGAATCTGATATTAACATTTTGTTCACCTTTATTTAAATATGTTCATATTACTTTAAATATGTTCATATTAATAAATGTATGTGGTTTTTTAATAAGAAACCAGTAAAAAACTATAAATACAGTAAGTTGTTTATAAAAAAATGACAATAACAAAGAAGTGATTAAATGAGCACAATAAGAAGGATAGCAAAAAACACTGGTTTTGTATTTTTCGGAAATAATGCTTTAAAAATATTAAGTATAATCCTGATATTTTTAATAGCCAGATACCTTGGAGATGCAGAATACGGCAAATTAAGCTTTGTTCTATCTTTCACTGGTCTGTTCTTCATATTAACAGACTTAGGAACAAGAATCCTGGTTGTAAGGGAAATCGCACAAGACAAGAAAAAATCTCCGAAAGTTGTATCAACTATCCTCACATTAAAAGCAATGACCTCATTTTTTGTTTTCTTTTTGATACTGCTTGCAGCTTTTCTTCTTAATTATGAAAAAGAGCTTATTTTAGGAATAGGAATTGCAGCGATCGGAATGATCTTTGACAGTTTCTCAACAACCTTGAATTCTATTTTCCAGGCCTATGAAAGGATGGAATTTCCTACAATCACTAAGATAGCAAAGATTTTGATAAGATTCCTCATAACTGTTCCCCTTCTTCTCTCAGGAATTGATTTTATTTCTGTTCTGGCAATATTTGTTTTTGTCCAGTTCCTTAATTTACTGTTTTCATTGATCTTTTGTTTTAAGCTGTTTGTAAAGCCCATATTTGTTTTTGACAGGGATTACATGATGTCTTTAGTAAAAAGATCATTCCCTTTTTTGCTTTCAGGAATATTTGTAACAGTTTATTTCAGAATTGATGTTACATTGATGTCAAAGCTGGCTCCGACAGCACTTCCTGGCATATATTCAGAAACAACAAGAGAAGCAGTCATTGGATGGTACAGCTCAGCCTATAACATCCTTGATGGGATGATATCAATAGCAGGAGCACTTTCTGCTGCAATGCTTCCTGTTGCAATCAGCTATTACAAGACATCCAAAAAAAACCTTATCAGGCTGTACAGGCTTTCTGTAAGATACCTTACTTATTTATCTATTCCTGCTGCTGTAGGAATCTATATTTTAGCAGAAAAAATCATTATATTGATATACGGATATGAATATGTGAATGCAGTCTTTGCACTAAGAATCCTTATCTGGACAATCATTCCCCTGTATGTGAATTATGTGCTTGGCGCAATGACAATTGCCATGCATAAGGAAAAGCAGACTGTTTATGTCCTTTTTGGAAACTGTCTGGTTAATCTTGGGCTAAACATAGTCTTGATTCCGAAACTTAGCCTTGTCGGAGCAGCTCTTGCTACTGTTTTGACAGAGATATTTTATTTCGGAGGGTATTACTATATTGTCTCAAAAAATCTTACAAGACTGAATCTTTTCAACCTTCTCTACAAACCCGTAACAGCAAGCATTATGATGGCAATTTTGCTTCTGAGGCTTAAAGAATTTTTAAACGTGTTCGCGTTGGTTCCCATTGGTTTTATAACCTACTTTTTAATCATGTTTTTGTCAAAAGCTTTTGAAAAACAAGATATTGAGTTGGTAAAGAAGATAGTAAAAAGATAAACCATGAAAATAAAAAGACAAACTCTTCTTAAAATTTGATTTTTTTACATCGAGTCATGTTATGCTCCTTTATCAAAAAAAATAATAAAAAATCCCATTAAATCTTGTAATTTTCTCAATATTATCGGAGTTAAAATTATCTAGATTTTTGATTTGAGAATTGTTTATAATTGTACAACAATATCGATTCAATTCTAATTAATAATCACAAATCAACTAGTTTAATATTTTTCGATTTATGACACCAATGATTGATAAAGTTCAATAAATTCAGGAAAAACTTTTTCAACTCTATATTTTTGAGATTTTCTATACAATTCCCTTGAAATATTATTTAAGTTTATTTTTCCAGAAATGAATTCTTCAATTTTTTTAGATAAAGCAACCGGATTGTCTTTTTCAAAAACTAATTTTTTATTTTTCAAAATTAAGGGAGGAGCTCCAATATCAGATACTATAGTTGGACAAGCTCTTGCCATAGCTTCTATTATTGTTCGTCCAAATGGTTCTTTCCAAATCCCTGGATGAATGAATAAATCAGCCTTGTCATAGTATGTCTTTATTTCATCCTGATTTACAAATCCTGTTAAATCAACATTGTTTAAAAGATTTAAATCTTTAATTTTTTCTATAAGAGAATTATATTCTGGTCCATCTCCTACAATTGTTAGTTTTATATTTTTCCCTTCTTTTAACAATATTTTTAAAGAATCAAGAAGGATAAAAACACCTTTGTGCCTGTAAATTGTACCGACATACAAAATTTTTAATTTTTTTTTAATTCTCCGATCTTTGATTTTCTTTACAAAAAAATCATCCGGTATCATGTTTGGAATCAGATGAAACTTATTATTACTAAATCCTGCTTGCAGATATTCATTTTTTACAACTGAAGAAAGTGGAATATATGAGTTTACATATTTCATAAAAAATAAACTAATTTTCTTCCTAGTTTTCCTCCAAACAATTTTAAGAGGATTTTTTAAGTCAGTTGGAATTTTAGGAGGATAATTATTTAATGTTACTATTTTTTTAGTTTTTGATAACAAAGAAAGTAAACCACCAAAATTAGCAAAAAATATCCCATAAAAATGAATAATATCAACGTCTTTTGCTTTGATCCTTAGATAATTTTGAATTTTAACCTTTTTTAGAAAAGATGATTTATTATCTAATAATTTTCGTGTTACTTTGATTCCATCAATTTCTTCCTCTTTTTTCCCATCAAAAGACAATATTTCGACATGATATCCATTCTTTTTTAAATTGTCCGCAAGCAACTTGACACTAATTTCTCCTCCACCTTTGAAAGTAGGATAATAATTTTTAGTTACAATTAAGATTTTCATTTCTCAAATAACCTCCTCACAAATCCAGCAATAAAATAATACAAGCTGAAAAGCTCAAAATAATCTTCAGTAATATCATTATAAATAATATCTGCTCCAATCCCGATCAACTTCATAATTATCGCAATAAAAAACAGATAGATCCAGACAGAATCATTTTTGAATTCATTGAAGATTTGCCTATAAAAAACAGACAAAAACATAAAAAAGCCAAAAACATAAATCAGGTTAACAATAATTCCGGGGCTTAATAATCCGATTGAACCGACAAATCCCGATAGATATACATGAATCCTGAAAATCCTATCTAAAAGCACAAAAGTAAATGTTGCAAACAAGCAGATGAAAAATATTAAATTTATCTTATCCTGTTTTATGAATAAATTCAAAAAAATTACAACCAAAACCAGATAAAAAAATAAATCCCTGAAAAAATAAAGAAAACCAAGCTTATGAATGTAAGAATAAAATAATGCATTAATAAATAACAGAAAGATAATATTAATTATTACAAAACTCCTTTCATAAATTACTTTTCTGATCTTCATTTTTGATAACTATCTGAATTTAAAGCAATTTTTTAATTTCTAACATTAGATTCTGCTTCCTTAATTCTTTCATTACTTAGCATTTTTCAACCTATAGAATGATGGGATTCCGTATAAAATAATATTTATTTCCAAAGCTTCCTTAATAACATTTGATTTATTAGAATTTTTCATTCTTATGAA
>WJJD01000078.1 GCA_014729915.1 Candidatus Woesearchaeota archaeon
GTGAATAATAACCACTACGGTAATGGTTCATCTGGTGAAAGTGATCAGGGAACAAAAACTACAGCCGGATTAATGACAGCTTTAGCAAAAGAAGCATTTAAAGATCCTGATGATCCGGACAATGCAGTATACATTTTAAAACAAACAGGATGCAGTGATGTCGGAGCTGGCCAGGTATTTATAATAGGAGACGGACTGAGATATAGAGTTTATTTAAGAAAAAAACAAAACAGAAAAAGATATCAGAAATTATTAGATAGATTAACAAGAACAGACAGTATAGAACTTGTAGTTGAAAAATATGAAACTGATAGGAAAATCGACGGATCTTTATCTCCGCTCCTAAAATACAGGAGAAATATAGAACAAATTTCAAACCTGCTTAACAAATCCGATGAGTATAGGCCTTTTTTAGAAGATAAAACTAAAAGAGAAAAGTTAATACAAATAATTCTGAATAAAAATACCAATGATCAGAATATTGCAGCTGTCCTTGGTGAACAACCTAAAGGAATAGAAGTATGGGGTCAAGCCATGTCTTTAGCCATGGACAGTGGAGTGATAATATCAGAATATTTGGGTAAAAAAGGAATTGATACTGGAGCAGAGTTGTCCACAAGTGCATTCATTTACCATCTTGCGGGCAGACTATATGAAAGGATAGTCAAAGATGAAAACATCGATGAAGAACAAGCAGATGTAGTAAGAGATTACATAAGGCAATATAGTTTAGTTCAGGACCTTGTTCATTCAGCAAGAAAAGTACTTGAAAGATCTCGTATAAATAAAGATAAAGAACATATAGCTGAATGTCTGCTTGACGCCCTAAAATTAGGAAACACAGCTATTGATTTTACAAAAATTATTGGAAAAGAACCGACTCTCGAAGAATATCTTCCTAGATCAAGCTTAATTGAAACAAAGACTTATTCAGCAGGAGTTCTTGACCAGATTATGAAAATCGAGAATCCATTTGATTTTTATAAATCCCGAAGTTGAAATTATACGTCAAAAAAAAACCAATAATAAAATTTGCTCTGCAAATTTTATCAGCCAAAGTAATGCGGTTTCTGGTTCTTCATCTCTTTTGCTCTTGCTGCCCTGAACTTGTCAAGAAGCTCAACATATGCTTTCTCGACCTCCTTGTTTACAGAAGGGCTTACCTTTTTTAAGGCTTTTTTAAAATCTTTTTTTGTTACGTTCTTTGTCTTGATATCTTCTCTTAATGCAAGAACAGCAGCTTCCCTGCACACTGCCTGTATGTCCGCACCCACATAACCTTCTGTCAGATTAGCAAGCTCCTTGACCTTTACTTCTTTTGAAAGAGGCATGCCTCTTGTATGTATGGAAAATATCTCTTCTCTCATTTTTTTATCAGGGACATCCACAAGGATGATCCTGTCAAATCTTCCGGGTCTAAGTAAAGCAGTATCAAGCATGTCAGGCCTGTTTGTTGCTCCTATGATAACAATGTCATGCAGATCCTGGAGCCCGTCCATCTCAGTTAGAATCTGATTTACGACCTTATCACTCACTCTTGTGTCGCCCTGCATACCACGTCTTGGAACAAGTGAGTCGACCTCATCAAAAAAAATAATTGAAGGAGATGCCTGTCTTGCCTTTTCAAAGACCTTTCTTACTGCTTTTTCTGATTCTCCCACCCATTTGCTCAAAAGCTCAGGTCCTTTTACCAGTATGAAATTTGCCTGGGACTCATTTGCAACAGCTTTTGCAAGCATTGTCTTTCCTGTACCAGGTGCTCCATATAAAAGAATGCCTTTTGGAGGTGAAACTCCGAGCCTTTCAAAAGCCTCAGGATGTTTTAAGGGCCATTCAACTGCTTCAACAAGCTCCTGTTTTGTATCTTCAAGCCCTCCAACATCCTTCCATTTTACATTCGGAAGCTCAATTAAAACCTCTCTCATCGCACTTGGTCTTACAATCTTTAATGCCTCTATAAAATCATGATGCTGTATCCTCAGCCTTTCTAATACTTCCCTTGGGATAGGTTCATCTTCATTCAATTTGAAATCAGGAAGAACCCGCCTTAAAACTATCATCGCTGCTTCTTTTGCAAGTGATGCCAGATCCGCACCTACAAAGCCGTGTGTTATATCAGCCAGTTTTGGAAGCTTAACATCCTTTGAAAGTGGCATGTTTCTTGTATGAATCTTTAATATTTTTAATCTTCCTTCTTTTGCAGGAACACCAATTTCAATCTCCCTGTCAAACCTTCCGGGTCTTCTTAATGCAGGATCAAGCGAATTTGGGATGTTTGTTGCACCAATTACAACAACTTTTCCCCTGGATTTTAATCCATCCATTATTGCAAGGAGCTGGGCAACTACTCTTCTCTCAACCTCTCCGGAAACTTCTTCTCTTTTTGATGCAATTGCATCAATTTCATCAATAAAAATTATAGATGGTGCGTTTTTTTCTGCTTCTTCAAATTTTTTCCGCAGGTTCATCTCACTCTGGCCATAATATTTGCTCATGATTTCAGGACCGTTAATTAATACAAAATTAGAATCAGTCTCATTTGCAACAGCCTTTGCAAGGAGTGTTTTTCCGCAGCCAGGGGGTCCATGCAAAAGTACTCCTTTAGGAGGCTCGATTCCCAGTGTCTCAAATAGCTCAGGATGTTTTAAAGGAAGCTCAACCATCTCCCTGATTTTTGTAACTTCTTCTTCTAATCCTCCTATGTCTTCATAAGTAACTTCTAACAATTTTTCATCCGGCCCTTCTTTTGCTTCAGGATTAAATTCTACTTTTGTCTGCTCTGTAATTATTACAGCCTGATTAGGGTCAGCATTAATTACAATAAATTTCAAATCTCCTAAACCAAATCCCATTAAGCTTTCATCAATCATGCTAAAAACTTCTTCAAACAACGGATTATGAGACATAGTTGATTTTCTGCTTCTAGTCCCTCCTAAAGAAACAATATCTCCCTTAACAACTGCCCGTCCTAAAAGACCCTGCTTGAAAATTACAGGATTTGCTCTTATTACAATGCCTTTTTTTTGTGGTGCAATTACTACTTTTTTTGCTTCTTTAATATCTGCTTTTCTTATTGTAACAAGTTCACCAATCCCTGATTTTGCATTTCTTCTGATAAGACCGTCCATCCTGATAATCTTTAAGCCAATGTCTCCAGGATAGGCCCTGTCAGCAATACCAACAGTTTTTCGTTCTCCCTGAATCTCGATAATATCTCCGGGACGTATGCCGAGCTGGTGCATAAAACTCGAATCAACTCTCACTATTCCTTTATTGACATCATCCTGAATTGCTTCAGCAACCTTAAGCTTGATTTCTTTGACCATGAATTTTCCCTCCTTATTAGATTCCAGCTACGCTGAAATTAAAATTATTCATCTTAGATTTTTAAAAAACCAGAACATAAATAAAAGTTTTGGTAATAAATTTCTGCTTTGCAGAATTTTATATTGGTTGGCCGGAATAATTATAGAATTCAAGCTATACAAAAATAATTGTTATTCTAAGATTTTTTTTAATATTTCTTCCTTTTTTGTCTTAATTCCGGATTTTTTAAAGAATCTTGCCAAGTTTTTGCAATCTCTTTCAAGAAGCTCTTTTGCCCTGGGATCCTTTTTTTCTGTTGTCTGGGAAAAATCAATAAAAAATGGAAGATCCATGTAATTAAGGATATTGAATTCAGAAAGATCTCCATGTACAAGTCCTAATTCCAATAATTTTTTTACAGAGCCAACTGTCTTTTCAAAAAACTCTTCTATGTTTTCAGGAATCACATCTTTAAGCTGGGGCGCAGGTTCATATTTTCCGATCATCTCCATTACAATGATGTTATTTGAAAAAGCATGAGGTGTAGGGACATTTATCTTTTCTCTTGCTTTCAGTAAATTCCGGTATTCTCTCTGTACCCAGGAAAAAATTACCTTTCTTCTTTGTTTTTTTAGTTTCATATACCTGGGATCAGTTTTAATATAGTCATACATTTTATTGAAGTTGCATGATTCCAATCTATAAATTTTAACTATAACTTTTTCCTTCTGTTTTTTTGCAAGGTAAATGTTTGATTCTTTTCCTATTTTATATGGCGAGGTTAGACCCTCAAAATAACCTTGGGTTATCAGTTTAAATATAGTCTTTACAGTAAATCTGTCAAAAACATTTTTGTATATCTTCCATTCTTCCTTTGTTTTTTTTACCATGAATTATAAGATTATAACTGGCTTTATAAATATGCTTGGGTATCCAAAAGCTTTAAATATTCTGTAATAAACTCAAACAACAGGTGATATTTATGACAATAGTCGGATTCAATTTTACAAAAATGCTTATTGAGAAGAAAAAGACAGCAACAGGAAAAATCGATATTGCAAATAATGTTTCAATAAAAGAAGTAAAAGAAGCTAAGCTAAATCTTGGAAATTCAAAAAAACCAGGGCTCGAATTCCAGTTCCTTTTCACATCGAACTATAAGGAAGATATTGGAAAAATAGAATTGTACGGGAAAGTAATCTATATGGATAAAGAGGACAATATCAAAAAGATTCTGGAGACCTGGAAAAAAGAAAAAAAGGTACAAAAAGAATTGCTGGGTTCATTATATAATTCTATCTTAAGCAAATGCAATGTGCAGGCAATAATCCTATCCAGAGATATTCAGCTTCCACCGCCTATTCCACTGCCAAAGATCAAACCAAATAAGTAATTCTTATTTTTTTATATAATTTTATCAGGGACCAACATAAGGTTAGTTTTAAAAATAAACCTTTTTTCCAACTAAACATGGCAGAATTTGCTTATGAACTCAAGATACCAAAAGACAGAATCGCTGTTCTAATCGGGAAAAACGGGGAAACTAAAAAATATATAGAAGAAGAGACAAATACTGTTCTTGATATTGACTCCAGGGATGGAGATGTTATTGTTAAAGGAACTGATGCACTTTCACTGTATTCTACCAGAAGTATAATTAAAGCAATTGGACGGGGATTTAACCCGAAAATAGCCCAGTTACTCTTAAAACAGGATTATTCTTTTGAATTAATTAATATTTATGACTATATCAAAGAAAACCATCTTAAGAGAGTTAAAGGAAGACTGATTGGTTCAAAAGGGAAAACAAGAAGATTAATTGAAAAATTATCTGATACTTTTATCTCAATATATGGAAAAACTGTAGGGATCATCGGAAGAATAGAAGATGTTGGTATTGCAAAAAGAGCAGTGATAAGCCTTATTCAGGGAAGCCCTCACTCTAATGTTTACATGTGGCTTGAAAAAATGAGACGTGAAAAAAAAAGAAGACAGTTTGAAACAAAAGAGTCTGATTTTTTTAAAGATATCATCAAATGAAAAAAGTCAAGGATTTGAGATGGCATAAAGGTATTGATGTGAGCAGTCTTGTAAGGAGCCTGTCAGAAACAGGTTTTCAGGGAGCAGAGATACACAAAGCCTGTGAGATCATCATGAAGATGAAGAAAAACGGGGCTACTATTTTTTTTACATTCACTTCAAACATGGCAACTTCCGGATTAAGAGGATTTTTTGCCCAGCTGATTGAGCTTGGTCTTGTTGATGTTATCGTAACAACAATTGGCGGAATGGAAGAAGACATAATGAAAGCATATGGAGAGAATTTCCTTATCGGGAAATTTGTGCCTGATGATCTGGAACTTTATGAAAAGGGTATAAACAGGGTAGGAAATATTTTTATCAGAAACGAGAGTTATCTGAATTTTGAAGATACAATATCCAAACTTCTCGAAAAACTCTACAATAAAAAATCAAGGTGGAGCCCTTCAGAACTGCTCTCTGAAATAGGCAAAAAAACAAATGATGATAGTTCAATCCTCTATCAGGCAGCAACAAATAAAGTCCCAATATTTTGTCCGGGAATAACTGACGGCGCTTTTGGATTTCATCTTTATATGATCCAGCAAAAACACCCTGATTTTGTGATTGATGTTGTGAGTGATTTTTCAAATATTCTTTTTACTACAAGCCATGATGAAAAAAAAGGACTGATCTCATTGGGAGGAGGAATCTCCAAGCACCATGCAATACTTGCAACATTGATTAACGGAGGTCTTGATTATGCAGTTTATCTAACAACGTCCAGAAGCACATCAGGAAGCATGTCAGGAGCAACAACTAATGAAGCAAAAAGCTGGGGAAAAATCAAGGATGATTCTGATGCTGTAACTGTGATTGGAGATGTGACTTTTACTTTTCCGTTAGTCATGATTAAGGTTCTGGATTCATTATCCAAAGAGAATTTGTTATAAAATGTTATCCAAAGCAAGATTTGTTCTTAGCAAATCCAAATTAATTAAACAATATAAAAAATCTCTAGAATTAGCTGATATTGTTTCATACAGCTATAAGACAAATCCAATTATTGGAGTACACTTAGAAAAAGAAACTCCTTGTATGTTCAGCGTTCATTCTGTTGAAAGCGTATTACAGCTCAAATTTTCTGAAAGAATATGGTTTTTTGCCCAGGCATTATCTCTCAGAGAACTTGATCTTTTATTCAAAGAAAATGTTTTCAGATTTGTTGTTGATAATATTTCTGATCTTAATATTTTACTTAGATACTGCAAAAGAAAAAACAAAAAAATTGAAGTATTGCTGAGAATGAAATTAAAAGAATATACTATTCATACCGGAAAGCATTTTGTTTACGGAATGTACTCTTCAAAGATAAATAAAATAATTCCTGAACTAAAAAAAAATCCTCAGGTAATAAAATTAGGGATACATTTCCATAGAAAAACCCAGAATACAAGTGAATGGTCTCTTAAAAAAGAATTTTGCGATGCGCTATCTATTCGAAATCTTAAGAACCTTGATTATGTTAACATAGGAGGAGGAATACCTGCAATATATAAAAATTATTCTCCGAAAATCCTTGAAAATATTTTTGTTAAAATAAAAAAATTTAATGAATTCTTATCCTCAAATAATATAACTATGATAATTGAGCCGGGAAGATTCATTGCAGCTTCTCCCATAATACTTGAAGCTGATATCGTGAGCATATATAAGAAAAATATTATTATTAACTGCTCTGTTTTTAATTCTGCTATGGACACATTTATTGCAAACCACCGGCTTGTTGTAAAAGGAGAATTAGATTCAGGAGAAAAATATACAATAAAAGGCTGCACACCTGACTCAATGGATATTTTCAGATATAGTGTCTATTTAAATAATCCTAAGATTAATGATAAAATCATTTTTTTAAATGCAGGCGCTTATAATTTCTCATGTGATTTCTGCAATCTTGCTAAGCTTGAGACTGTTATTGTTGATTGATTAGAGCGATAGCAGGATTAAAGATATCAAAATCAAACCAATTCCTATTTTCTGATTTAGCAAAAGTTTCTCTTTTAAAACATAGACTGCAAGTATGACAGATACTAAAGGACTTAACGAAGATACCACTGACACAACAGAAACTAAACTTACAGAGAATCCAATGTTCAAAGATAGCCAGGCAAGAAGTGTAAGAATATTTATTACTGTAAATCTTTTAATAGTTGATTTTTCAATTTCCAGATCTTTTTTAATTATAAAATATATAAAAATTGATTGGGCAGCAACAATCAGATTTGAAAGAAAGAAAGTCATTATCCACCCAATTCTTGATTCTACTATACCTATAAGAAAAAGGAAAATTCCCCATCCAAACAAGGGATAAAATGCATATTTCACTCCCCTGATTGTATGGAATTTATGTATATTTTTGATATCAGTTGAAACTAATGCAGTTCCGATAACCGCACCTATAATTGAAAACACCTGTATGAAATACAGATTTTCATTAAGAAACAATATACTCAACAACACCGTTACCACAGCATAAACCGCACTTATCGGAGACACTATTGATACTTCTCCTAACTGAAGTGCTTTTAGAAAACCGAAATATGCAGCAATATTTACTGCAGATCCGATAAAAAGTATGAGAAGATCCAACATACCAACATATACATCAAAATTTGAAACATAATAAATAAAAAAGGGCAATGTGAAAATCAGGCTTATTACCTGAAGATTATAAAGAGTCTTTAGAGGTCCTATTTCCTCTGATGGTTTTTTTGTAAGATAATCTCCGATACCATATCCTACCATGGAAACAATGCCGAAAAATACTCCTGAAATTATCATTGTTAAACATAAAATGTATTTTTATTTAAAATAAAAAACTTGCCTTATTACGTCTTTAATAAAGTATTTCTGCAGAACTCAAGTGGTTTGTTTATACTATTGTCCATGCATCCTCATTTATCTCATCTGGATTTGTCCGTGTAAGTTTTTGTCCTTCGTTTGCGCTTAGATTCCATAAAAGGTTCCAGGAAACCATATCAACAGGCAAAAGATTCTTTTTTAATATTAATACTTCTCCTTTGTTTCTTAATGAGAAGCTTGGATAAATCTTTTTATTTTTCTCTGGTAAAAGAATTCCGCTAAGCCTCATGTTTGTCTTATTGTTTGATACAAAATAATAATTAAGATCAACTGAATATTTTCCCTTGTTGTAAACTTCAATATGCTCACTATCCTTATCAGATCCCTCAGGGTTATAATTTACTGAGGATATAACTATCTCCTGAGTCTCAACAGGCAGTATATCATAATCAATGTTTAAAAGATGATTGAATTCTTCAATAAATTTATCAGCAACTGTTTTATCATGGATAATCAATATATTTTCATCATTATTCTCATTTGCATTTTTTGTGGGGTTATAACTCCCTGTTATTACAGTCTTATTGTCTATTATAAACACTTTATGGTGCATTGTATAGGGATTTTTGTCAATTATTGAAAATTCTTTCAAATCATCATATCTTGAATATGTACTTATCTGGCGCTTTTCTAAAATTCCTTTGACATCAACTCCAAGATAGTTTTTGTTAAATAAAAGGTTTCCAATATCCTCATCAGTAAAAGAATATGTCATAAAATAAATTGACTTTTCTGCTTTTTTTAATTCATTTATGACATGTAACTTGCAATTATCTTCAGGGCAGAAATAATTTTTTATTTTTTTTTTACCAAAAAAAATAACAGGATTTGGTACTTTTTTACCTTTTCCGTATATATTTTTTGAAAGCTCTTCAAATTCTTCAATATAGTTTTGTGCAAGATGTTTTGAATTAATAATTACGATGTTGTTGTTATTGTAATAGTTTCCTCTTTCTGTCGGATTCATGCTTCCTGTTAGAATTATTTTTTTATCAAATATGCAAAATTTATTGTGCATCAGGGCATATGAATATCCTGATGAAAAATCTTTTAGTGCATTCTTATCCTCAATTATCACTTCTGCATTTTTCTCTTTAAGTGCTTTAATAAGCTCAGGTATATCAAGATCAAAAAATGCACACTTTATATCTTGTGATGAATCGGAAAGTTCAATAATTTCTTTAAGACAAGAATCTTCAGGGCAAAAATATACTTCTATCTCAGTTTCAGGCTCTTTTACAACATTTGAGGATATGGAACAGGAAGCAAGAATTAATAAAATAATTAAAATAAAATTTTGAATTTTCATCTTTTATTTGGTATCTTTAAAAAAATTTATAAGTGTTTTTATTACAAAAAAATTTATTAACTCATTATACAGGATATTAAAATATGAAAAAAATAATCCTGCTTGGAATTATCCTGTTTTATTCTTTATCAGTAGAAGCTTTAATTGTTGATCATAATGCTGTAATAGAATTTGATGATCTCCCGGATTAGTGAAAATGATCGAAATAACAATAAGGTAAGAGATTATGTAAAAGAGAATAATAAAATTCAATTTGAGTTTAAGGATATTGAAACACACGACCCCCATGGAAATTATCAAGCAAGAAACCACCAGGGATTTTGCTCATTTTGTAAAGACTGGTGTCATTCAAACCCAGATGACTTCAACAATCTTCCATCATGCACATAAGATTCTCAGCATACGCATGGTCTTGACTGCCTGAGAAAAGCAAAAGCGTTTTGGTGGATGATGGCAAAAATAGCAGGCTGGAAAACCGAGGGTATCCCTGAAAATATATTAGGAGATATTAACCAGGACAATAATGTTGATATTCTTGATCTTATTATTGTAGGAAGAAATCTTAAATAAACACATTCAGATTTTTGAGAGTCTTTATGCATTTACCTAAACTATATTTTGTTTCAGGATGATTTTTGCTTATTTTATCCAAAAAATTATTGACCATTGATTTTTTGTTTGATTTTTTAAAATCAATACTCTTGATTTTAGCAAAAGTTATACTTTCTTTTTCAGTTACATCTATAAGTAATTTAATATGTTTTTTACCATTAAAAAGAAAATGTCCTATAAATTCCGGGTTTTTTTTGTTAAACAAACATTTAAAAAAATACTCACATTCATCATCTAAATTCCAAGGGATTATAATTTTATTGCAATCAGTTTTTATTTTTTGTGTAAGAAAATAATTTGTTCTTTTTATCTTAATACTACATGGAAGATCTTTTAAAATACTTTCTAACAATATTATTGTATTTTTGCTTTTATGGCTGTCATCATCAAGTACAAGAATTTTATCATTTTTTTTTATTAATTTTTTTTTTCTTAGTTCTTTTCTCACTCTTTTTTCAATGATAAGTAGAAAACATTGGCTGCAGAAAGGATTTGTACCTATTTTATAATCTGCTTTATTACTGCATTTAATACATTTCATGATGTATTAATAATCTTTAATGTTTTAATTATTTTCTGTTAAAGCATCTTGTCACTACTTTAAAATACTATCAATATCGAAAGATTTAAATATAAGTTATACCATTCTTTAGTAAAGACAAAATCAAAACATAGATCATAATCACCTCTTTTTCCCTGGAAGCATCTCTTCGGAGATGCTTCAAGGGTTTTATACTTTATTTCTTTTTACCGATAAATTGGTGTCTTACCCAGATAAAGCATACAAGAAATCCCCAAATAAATCCTAAGCCGAACAAGATCAGATATTTTTCTTCAATTATTGGAAGCTTAAAGCTTTCCTGCTTAAAATAAATATCTAGTTTGCTTAGTTCTATTGCATATTCAAGATATAGAAGTGAAGAAAACTGATCCGTATCCTTAAGTGATTTTGCATATTCGTAATAGCTGAATCCAATGATCGGAAACACATTGTTTTCTATCTGCTTTCCTATGATCTGCTCTGCCTGACCTAACCTTTCATCTATCAAAAGGCCGAGCTGTTCTTTTTTTATTCCTATAGAATTTAAGAAAATATCGATCTCTGCTTTTGCCTTGCTTGCTTTAAAAAGGCATAAGCTGTAGTCTCCATTGTTATAATCTCTGTGTGCATAACTGACTTCTTCATTCACTGAATCAGAAGGATATGGAAAATATTGTTTAACATACTCAACCCGTTCTTCAACTTCTGAAATTTTTTCAAGGCATGACTCTTTTATGGTTTTTTCATTTATCTCAAATGTTTTTCCGTTGTCTCCGAAAAACATTGACCAGGAAACAGCGCTGTTTAATCTCTCAATCCCAAACGCAAGGTTATAAACACTCATGTTGGTGTTGTTTCCCATAAGTTCTACAAGTGAATTGTCAAGATATTCCTTAGAGTCAATGATTCTTTCAGTTACAACCATAAGAGTCTGCAAATCTGTTATTGTATCTATCTCTTTTCTTGATATGAAATCTTTGAAATCACTGGATTTATTTTTATATTCATTTACAATTTCTATGATGTCTTTTTCTGAAAGATCCTCATTAAGAAGAGACGCATATCTGTACTGAACATTTGCCCCAAAACAATAGCTTGCTGAAGAATAATATTTCCCCTGATCTTTTGCGGTTTTGCCTTTTTCAAAAAGCTCATCAGCATTTTTTGTGCGGTTGTTAATTATCTGGGGTTTTGTTTCAAGAGATCTCTTGCATATTTTTTCTGAGATGTTTTTCATCTTGTTAACATAATCACTACTTACAATAAGAGAGTAGTTTTTACCAATTTGTACTCCTGTCATCTCATAAAATGCTTCTCTTAAATTTGATACTTTTTTTATTTCAATATTTCTCTTTCTGGACATATTTTCAAGCTCAGTTTCATTAATGTTTGACCATCTGGGGATCATCACTTTTGTCATATTAATTTTAGATGCATATGTTGCTTTTTCTTTAATTCCTGATACAGGTCCAATAAGTCCCCCTGAATTAATTGTTCCTGTAATTGCAGCATCTTTTCTTAGAGGTATATCTTCAAGAACACTTATTGTAAGAATTGATATTGCCGCACCTGCACTCGGCCCGCCCACGATTGCTGTATTTGCTCTTATTGTATAGAAAAAATCATATCTTACGCAGTCCTTGTCAATAAAATCACATGCAATCTCGTTTGCAAATCTTGTTGACATTACCGTATCTAGTTTTGTAAGCGGAAATGAGTCAATAAAAATCCTTCCTGATCCTGGTTTTATTTCAAGAAACAGGTCAGCACCGTTTCCATATAATTTATTGTTTATCTCAGATGTTGCAAGAAGTTTCATCTCTCCGGAGTCTGCGTTTGAAGATATCACTAATAAAAGTAATAAAAAAATTATCGGGATTATCTTCTTCATATTTTCTTTCAATCTTAATTTACTATTAAAGTTTTGCATTGCAACTATTCCATAGAAAATCTTTATGAGAAAAAATATTTTAGGGGGTTTTTGTGCAATCGTTGTAAAACTTAATTACTTCATTGATTCAATCTCTCTTTTTATTCCCTGATTTTGAATATATAAATATTTTTATAAGATTATTTACTTTTTTTAAAATAATGAGTCATTTTGCTTTAAATATTGAAATTGTGATTACTGTACTTATTATCATATCAATAGTCTCTCTTATTGCAAGAAAGTTTAATCTTCCCTCAACACTTGTCCTTATTCTTACAGGCCTTTTTTTAAGTTTTTTTGATATGGACCTTGGAATACATCTAACTCCTGAACTACTGCTCACATTATTTTTACCTGCTCTTTTGTTTGAAGGTGCAATGAATATTGATTTTTCTGAATTCAGAAGAAACCTAAAAAGCATCTCAGTGTTTTCAATCATAGGGGTTTTAACAAGTGTTTTTTCAGCAGGTTTTTTAGTTCATTATATTTTAAAAATTCCTTGGCAGATAAGTTTCCTGCTTGCAACAATGATTGTACCAACTGATCCTATTGCAGTACTTAATATTTTCAAGAAACTAGGTGTTTCTAAAAAACTTACAACAATAATTGAAGGAGAATCCCTTTTTAATGATGGTACATCATTAGTCTTGTTTAAACTTTTTCTTGCAGGTGTTGTAACAGGATCATTCAGTATCAAATCAAGCCTGGTAGGTTTTGCAAGATTGTTTTTCGGTGGAATTGCACTAGGTTTTCTTTTAGGATACCTTCTCTCAAAAATTCTTAAACGGGTGGATGATTCCATGATCCAGCTCTCCTTGACTACAGTTCTAGCTTATTCAAGCTTTCTTATTGCTGAAAAATTAGGTCTTTCCGGAGTTGTCTGCTCTGTAACATCAGGTCTTGTTATTGGAAATTATGCAACAAGATTTATAAGCCCGTCATCAAAGATAAGCATAGCATCTTTCTGGGAATTTATAGGATCCATTTTAAATTCTATTGTTTTTTTACTTATAGGAATTGAGATCAGCATAGATAACCTTATCACACATATTAATCCTATTGTGCTTGCATTTGTCTCAATTATTGCGGCAAGAGCAGTATCAATCTATGTTCTTTCTTTTTTAATCAACAAGATTGACGATTCAAAATTAATTACAGGTATTGATGAATTCATACCATTAAAATGGCAGCACGTTATTATCTGGGGAGGGCTTCACGGAGGACTTTCAATGGTTTTAGCATTAAGTCTTGAGCAGTCAATTCCTAATAGAGATCTTTTGCTTTCATCAGTTTTTGGAGTTGTGTTCATTTCCCTTGTTCTGCAGGGTACAACAATGGCAAAGCTTCTGAATTTCTTAAATTTAAGCAAAACAAAGACAGATCCTGAAATTGAATATGAAAAAGCAACTGCTGATCTTATTAGAACAAATGCTTCTGAAGATGAGCTGGAAGAGTTGTGGAAAAAAAAATTAATATCAAAAAAAATTTATAAAAAATTCAAGTCAAGGATCAAGAGATTAAAAAAGAAAAGCGAAAAGAATTTTGACAGGATTTATGATAAATTTCCAGAACTTGAGAAAACTCAGAAAAAAGAGGTTGAAAAATCACTTTTAATCTCACAGAAAAGCTCATTGATTGATGCTCATAAATCCGGGATAATAAGTGAAAAAACCAAAAACAGGATAGTTACTGAAATAGATCGGAAAATAGTTGAATTGAGATGAAAATCTACAGGCCAACACAAAAAAAAAAGAACAATCTTAAATCAAAGATTATCGGACTTCTTAATAAAATCAAGCTAGGTGTTGCAGTTGTTCTTGATCTTATCGATCTTATCCTTGGAAATATTCCGCTTTTGAATTCTCTTTGGGATATAATTACGTTCGCTGTCCTTTTTTTCATACTAAATGACAAGAGACTTGCTTTATTTTCAAATATAGAACTTTTGCTTCCCGGGTTTTTTTTATTCGGTCAGATCGATGCATTCATACCTATTGCAACAATTCTTACTCTGGCAGACATATCCAAAAAACATATAACCAGGAATCATGATCCTGATGTTATAGAGATGGAGGAAATATAGAAAGGTAAGTTGAAATTCAGATACGAAGAATAATGTTTTTTGATAACAGAAAAATTTTTCATTCAAACTCATATTTTTTTTTTAATTCATCTACCTTGTTTTTTAATATTATGTTATATGAATTCTGTCTGAAATTATCAATTTCTTTTTCTAATTCATCTGCTAATTCAATATTATCTGTAAATATCTTGATTACTTCAGAATCAATCTTAAAGCCATTTTCAGAATTAAAAAATATCTGTATTTCATATTCTTCAGGAATTGAGTTTGCAAAAGATTCAACAAATTCTTCGTTCACATGTTTTTGTTTATACATATTTAGTAGTTTTGACTGATATAATTTTCTCTTGTATTTATCGTATCTTGATTTTTTTGAAAATTCTTTTAATTGGTTAATCAATGAATGTATCTTTGGTTTTTCAGAATATACCCTTAAAGCATTTTCTCTGATTATTTTCTTGTCTTTATTTTCGATTTTAAAAGAGAGGTCATCAGGAGATTCACAAAGAACTAATCTTATTTTGAAAAAAGGATATTCTTTCAATAGATCAAAATCAAATTTGATCAGACCTGTATCTTTTTTTTCTTCTTTCTGGCTATCTACACTGTCCTGTTTTTTTAAAAATTTTTTCAGGTCATCAATCATTTTTTTTCATTATTTTTTCTGTATGCTTACATTTAGGATAGCTGCTGCAGCCGAAAAAGGAACCATAAACACTTTTTCTTAATACAAGTGTCCCTTTTTTGCATTTGGGGCATTTTTTTTCTTTTTCTCCATTCTGGATTTTTTCAATTTTCTTTTTTAGGGTTTTATCATTGATTTTTTTTGAATCACAATTAGGATTAAAACAAACTGTCTGCTTTTTTTTTTTAATGATATCAATTAAAGGAAACTGGCAATGTTCACATTTTTTATCAGTCGGAATAATTTTTCCTCTCTGGGGTATGGGATAGATAGTCTTGCAGTCAGGATATGCATCACATGCAATAAATCTCTGCTTTGTTTTTCTTGAGCTTTTTACAACAAGATTTCCTTTTTTGCATATTTCACATTTTCCAATTATCCTGAGCTCTTTATATGCTTCTCTTAATTCTTTTCCTATCTCAGGCTCTTTTTTCTTGAAATCATTTAATATTTCAGTAAGATCAATTTTTGCTTTTTTAATAATTTTATCAGGTTTTAACTTGTTTTCACGGACTTTCTGCATCTGTTCTTCAAAAAATCTGGTAAGTTCCTCTTTTACAATCTTAGGAGAGTATTTCTCAAGAACATCTGTTGTTTTTATACCGAGTTCTGTTGCAGTAATTGACCTTCCTGTTATATAGTTTCTTTGGTATAATGAATCAATGATCTGTGCTCTTGTTGATTTTGTTCCTAGACTTCTTTTCTCAAGCTCTTTAATTATTGATGCGGGAGTGTATCTTCTCGGAGGCTCTGTCTCTTTGTTATGCTTAACAAACTTATCTACATTGACAATATCTCCCTTATCAACTTCAGGAAGCTGCTCTTCTTTGAATTTCACATATGGCTCATACAATACATGCCATCCTTTTTCAATTGTTCTTTTGCCTTTTGCAAGAAATATCTCTGAATTGACATCGATCTTTATTTTCATGGACTGCCTTACTGCCCAGTCACCGAATGTTGCAAAAAATCTTTTTACAATAAGATCATAAATTTTTTTTTGGCGTTTATTGAATTTGAAATCATTATATCCTGTAGGATAGATTGCAGGATGTGCAGGATCTGTCTTTTTGCCTTCATTGGGCTTTAGGTATTTTTTCTCAAATAGCATATCTGCTAATTTTTTATATGATTTATCTATTTTTGACAGTTTGCTCATTATCTGCTTATAGCCGATTTTTTTCGGAAGTTTCTGAGAGCTTGTTCTCGGGTAAGAGATTAGACCGTTTATGTATAGCTGTTGTGCTATCTGTAATGTCTGCTTCGGGCTTATCCTGAATTGCCTGTATGCTTCTGTCTGCAGGCTTGTTAAATCAAACGGGTTAGGCGGGGGCTGCTTGTAATTTCTTTTATTAATATCCTTTACTTTTCCGTCGTGGCCTTTTATTTTTTTTAATACGTTAAGGCATTTTTTCTCTTCCCAGAATTTATCTATTTCGTGCCATGCTGTAATCTTTTTACTTTTTGTCTTTCCCAAAAGCTCTATTTGCCAGTATTTTTTTGGTACAAACTTTTTTATCTCTTTTTCCTTGTCAACTATTATTTTTAATGCAGGCCCCTGGACCCTTCCTGAAGATAAAGTCCTGTAGATTTTTGATTTTCTTATTGCAAGAGTTAATGCCCTGCTTATGTTTATACCATACATCCAGTCGAGCTTGTGTCTTACTTCTCCTGCATGTGCCTGACCCCAGTCAAGATGAACCTTTTTATTTTCATAGGATTCAATTAGATCAGGTTTGGTTAAGGTTGAAAACTTCATCCTTGATGCATCCTTTTGGCTGCATGCAAATCTGACACAATTCAAACCAATGACCTCTCCTTCAATATCATAGTCGCAGGCAACTGTGAAATCATCTGCACCTTCAGATAATTTTTTAAGGACATTTACATATTTTTTTGTATATTTTGCTGATTTATTGACCTTTGCAGTCTGTTTCCATTCAATATCAAAAGAAGGATAACGGAATGACTTTTTTTTCTCAGCTATTGTATAGAGATGGCCTACAGCACACGCTACTGTTATCTCTTTTTTATTATGCCGGAGAAAATAATAAGATACTCCTTTTTCACTCTTTTTTTTAGGTTTATCGTCTGCAAGAGCAAATGCGATCTTTCTTGCGGCAGAAGGTTTTTCTGTAATTATGAGTTCATAAGCCATAGACATGGAGGAATTTTCTGTAAATATAAATAAGTTTCGGCTTGTTTACTTCATAATAGTGAATAAAATCGGTGCAATATTTACAAAAAGAAGAGAATTCCATATTATGTTTGTTATGCCAAAACTCAGGTTTTTTCCGATATGATAGTTGAAGACAAAATGATAGAATATGAACACAAATCCATTTTTAATCATTGAGAGAATTAATCCTGATAAAAAAAGTTGTGTTGAAAAAAATAAAGGTGTTAACAACGCAACAAGCATATTTCCTATTATCATCGGAATTAAAAAGGGTGAATAATATCCATAAAAAGCTGAGGAAAGTATTGTTCCGAGGATTGCAATCAAAAGACCTGCCTTTATTCCGTATAGAAAAGTGGAGAGGATGATTCCCAATGTCAATATCTCGATTTCAATTGGAAACTGGAAATTTTTTTTGTAGCTTGATAATGCGATATTTGCAATAATAAATGCTGTTACAAACAAGGATGCTTTTATCTGGTAATAAAAAAAAATCAGGAGAGGAATCATAACAATTGCTGAAATTACATAAAAGGTTTTTTTAAGGGAAATTTTTCTTATCCTCTTATCAATCATTTTATGTTTTTAAAAAATTTTTATTCTTTGTTTACTCTTTATTTTTTATTTATCTTAATCTATTTATAATTTTTTTGACTAAAAAAATTATATTTATATATAAGTTGATTTTTATCTACAATAAAAAGGAGGGATATCCTCGTTATTTTTTTGAGGAGGGGGGATTTATCATGTTAGAACAAAAAGTCAGCGGTATTTTGCTTCCAATATCATCACTTCCAGGAAAGCATATCGGAAATTTCGGGAAGCCAGCATTTGATTTTATTAATCATCTTGTTGATTCAGGACAGAGTGTCTGGCAGGTGTTGCCAATGGGTCCAATAATTGAAGGAGACTCACCATTTTACTCTCCTTCAACATTTGCACTTAACCCATATTATATTGATCTGGAAGATCTTGTAGAAAAAAATTTACTTACAAAAAACGAACTTAGTATTTTTTATTCAGGCTTTGATATATTTAATCCCAGTCAGATTAATTATGAGCAGCTTTGGAATATGCATAAATCTTTATTACAAATTGCTTATAATAGATTAATTAACAAAGATATACATCCAAAGTTACAAACGAATTTTAGTAATTTTCAGCAAAAACACAGTCCTTGGCTAAATGATTATGCAAATTTCATGGGAATAAAACAAATGATTTCTGAAAAAGATCCTGAAAAAAACACATGGTTTAAATGGGATGATGAATTTAAAAATAAAGAAAAATTTGACACCAACCTCAATAAGTTTATTAATTCTCAGGACAATTTATCTTCTTTAAATTGGGATGAAGAAAAAATAAATAAATTTACAATCATACAAAAAGAAGCTGATTTTCAGAAATTTATGCAATGGTTAGCTTTCTCTCATTGGGATAAAGTAAAAAAGTTTGCTAATGAAAGAAATATCTCGATAATAGGTGATGATCCTATTTATGTTGCTCCGGACAGCGCAGATGTTTGGGCAAACAGAGATGCATTTAAGATTGATAATAATGGTGAATTGGAGTGTTATGCTGGTGTTCCCCCTGACTATTTTTCCCCAAAACACGGACAGTTCTGGGGAAATCCAATATACAAATGGTGGAACAATGAACAAGAGTTGATTAATGAGTTTAATGATACATTATGGCAAAAAAAAGAAAGAAATTATGAAAACCCGGAAACAATTCCAAATTTGATTCCTGAAACATTAGCAGAGTTCCAAAAGAAAGGTGAACTTAACAATGCTGCAGTGAATTTTGTTGCTCAAAGGTTAAAGCATAAATTAAGGTTGTTTGATGAATTAAGAATAGATCATTTCAGGGGATTTTCAGGTTATTGGGAAATACCTGCAAAAAAAAGTACTGTCGAAATTGACGGAAAAAGAATTAATACTGCCAAATATGGAAATTGGATGCCGGGACCTGGACTAAAACTTTTTGAAGAAGTTTTAAAAATATTTGATGGATATAGTAAATTAAAAGAGCTGCCTATCATTGCAGAAGATCTCGGTGTAATAACTCCTGATGTTGAAAAATTAAAAAAAGCTATTGGACCCGGGATGCAGGTCTTTCATTTTGCACCTTGGGGAGATCTATTTTATGAAAAAAGAGGAAAAAAAATAAAATTAAATTATGCAGCCCAAATTGATAGATTAAAACAAAAGGGAATCGATTTTTCACAAAAAGATTCATGGAATAACTTGTATTATTTACGAGATAACCAATTTGTTCCATTTGGGAATCATGAATTTTTGCCTCACAATGCAGAAGAAACACAAAAGCTTGTAGCTTATTTAGGAACCCATGATAATGAAACAACTATTGGATTTTTCAATAATCCAGATGTGCCGGCTGTTGCAAGAAGGCTTATGCATGACTACATAACAATGCATTCAGATGAATATCTTTTAAATAATAGGGCTATTGAAACCTTGTTTAATGGAAATGCAAGATATGCAATTGTCCAGATGCAGGACATATTGGGACTGCCAAATGAAAAGCAGGGTGTAAAATACAGGATGAATCAGCCGAATACATTAGGTAACTGGTTATGGAAACTCAGTCCAGGAGAATTTTCAAGACATTACAGAAAAAGATTGTCTGAAATAACAGAAAGAACAGGAAGAATTTATAAAAAAAACTGATATATTCTTTGTTATTTTTAAAAAAAAAAAATTATATTTTTTTTAGACTTATTATGTACGACATTTACTATACTTTTTAAAACATAATTTATTTTTTAATTTCCTATGGAAAAAATAATTAAAAAAATCATGTCTAAGATTGAAAAAGAACCTTCTGACACCTATATTGAAGATCTAAATGATCAGCCCTTAAAAAAAGAAAAATTCAAAAAGATCCCCCTTAAAAAAGATACAGGGAAATCAGCCTTTCTTGACGGCGGAAGCTCTGAAATTTTTAAAAGTCCCGGGATAAGTGTTTTTTTTAACAGGATATATTACTCGATTTATGAGAACAATAAAAGAGTTAAAAATAAGAAATATGATTTTTTTTCTTTTATAAGTGCAGAAAAAAAAAAGGAAAAAATTATTTTTTCTGCTGAACTGGTTGATAATGAGTTTAAATTTCCTGTTTTAGAGTTTGATTCAATGGATCCCAGATTAAAAACAGGTGCCACGAGAGCAGAGATATCAAAGGTCGGAAATATCATAAGAAGATTATGTGAGATTCATATTGCAGGAAAAATTCCGGAAAAAAACTGCCTTGTTGTTGTCGACGGAAGTCTTGAGATTAAGTATCCTTATGAAAAAGATTTTTTAAAAAAAACCCTTTCTTCAGGAAATATCATATCCGGTCTTTCTAAAACCTGTGCTTTATTGTCTTCACACGGAGATTCTGTGTTAGCTAGCTTAAACAAACTATCTTGTTTTGATTCATGGTATTATCCTGCCGGAAAGGTTGATGAAACTGAAACTTATTTTGTTAAGCTTATTAAGGATTCAAACTATATATTCAGGTTTGATATAATAAAGTCTGATGATTTTGGAATTGATAAAATTATCAGCATATTAAGGAAAAACAGTATAGATCCTGTTTTTTTAGGATATCCTTACGGGTTGGTTGAGGCTGACAAGATGGCAAGGATTTCAAACAGAGAATCTGAAGGGATAAAGATGCGGCTTTTGATGAAAATACAGAAACATGAAAAAAAACTAAAGCCTTATCTTAATTGCCTTAATGCACATGATATCCTTGATAATATTGGATAGATTAGGTTTTTACTCTTTTAAAAAATGTTGATTTTGTTTAACAGATATTCGCGATGTTCAATATGTGTGCCTTGCATGACCATTCGCTAAGCGGTGCAAATCCGCTTTCCTCAATTGCTTGTGTAGAGGAATAGTCCAAGACGCGTTAGAATCAAAGATTCACTGGGTTAACACAATATGAGTAAACCGACTTGGAAAGCCAAACATCCTTTAATAGCTGTTTGTAAAAGCAAGAAATGGATGGCAAATCCATAACCGTGAGGTTATGGATATAGCAATTGCATGAAATATAGTTATTTCATTGTTATCAATGCACTTGCTTATTAGAAAAAGCAGAATAAATTTTCTATGAAAATTTATGACTTTTTCTATAAAGGAAGCTGCAGACAAAATCGCAGGCTGAAACCAAGTGAACCCAACGGTGGCACTATATATCTGACGCCCTGCCTGTCTAACAGGGAAGTCTACTACATTGTGTGGATAAACAAGAACATGAAACATAATGAGTATATGATGTGGGTAGGGTTGGCATGTGATGAAAGTAAATGGTCTTATAGTCATTCAAATAAATTTTCTGTTTGAAAATTTAGTTTCGTTCGTAATACATAGAAAATACTTTGTATTTTCTTGTACAAAAAAACGCAATAGAGTTTTTTACGTAAGCAAATTTACTGAAGTGCAAATTCGCACCTACTTCTAAAAATAGAAAGACTAATAATCAAGTTAAGAATAATAAAGGAAAAAAAGGAAATAAAAGAAATAAATTAAGAGAGGTGAAAAAATTGATTAGAGCATCGAATTTTAACA
>WJJD01000079.1 GCA_014729915.1 Candidatus Woesearchaeota archaeon
AATCCATTTTTTGTATTTGAGATAGTTTAGCTCTCTAAAACATCTTCATAATTGGATGCTTGTATTACCTTTGAGTTTGTGCACAATCTTGAATGGTGTATGTTTAGGTAGTGCAGCTACAAATAAGTGGATGTGATCAGGCATGATTTCAAGTGCCAACATTTGAAGTTTTATCTCTTCACATTATCCTTTTGAAATTCGAGAAAGTATGTCCCATACATTTCTAACTAACACTTTTCTTCTGTATTTTGGAATCCAGATGATGTGATAATTGATGTTGTGTTTTGAATGGCAACTTGATTTTACTGTAGCTATTTTTACTGGTAAGTTATACTTATCTGGATTAAAATGCGGATATTTGTTTTTTGTCATAGCAATCACCTCACTGACTACGGTGATTGCAATTCAACTTTCCATGAACCCTACTTTAAATCTTTCAAGTTCTCAACTGAACCCATTTAAATTAAAGGATTTGTGTATTTTTAGAAAAGGACTGAAAAAGAACTTATCAAAACACAGAATCAGACATCACATCCACAAAAACCCAATCTTCAGATGCTGGGAATCTGTTATGCCAAATCTACTCTGAATCTGAGCAAAAAAATATATCCTGTTTATTCTTTAACAATCCCTATGGATCCATATGACTAAAAGAATATATATTTTATGTCCTAATTTCAATATTTTATGTCGAGTTTTTATAACATTTCTTCTATGTCTTCTAGGTCATAGAGAAAAATATTTTTATTTTTTTTTAAGATTTTTTTATTTTTAAAGCTTTTTGCAAAAATGATGTATTGTTCTTTTCTTTTATTTTTATTCCAATCAACATAATTCGCTTTTTTTTTAAGTTCTTTAAAAATTTTTGCGTAATTGCAATTATCTTTCCATTTGCACTCACCTAAAAGAATTTCTTTTTTTTCTTTATCTATTGCACAGATATCAATCTCAAGCTCTTTTCTTTTACCTTTCTCCCTATGGTGCCCCCACCATTTCCCAATCTTAAATAATGGATAATTTTTTCTTATTATCTGTTGACAGATTTTTTCAAATTCAAAGCCAATGTGTGAATTAATATCATTTTGTGCTTTTTTTAAAATTTCATCCTGCCGTCTCATCTCAATTAATGAACGATAAGGGTTTACAAACCTGTGCCAGAAAGTAAGAAAAGTATCATTTATCATGTAAAATGCTCCCCTGAATTTTTTCTCATTTGCAGTTACTGGTATGATCCTTTTAACAAAATTGAGATTTGTTAATATATTCAGATAAGAACTTATCTTTTTATTTTCTATTCCAACAAAATTTCCAATTTTGTTTAGTTTTGTATTTCCCTGTGAAATTGCTTTAAGTATGTCAATATATGTTGAAGGTTCATTAAATTCCTGTGAAATCAGGAAAATTCCTTCTTTGTAGAAAAAACCTTCCTTATTGAAAAAATTATTGAGCAGGAAATGGTCAAACGAATCATGTCCTTGAATAAATTCAAGATATTTTGGAACTCCTCCTGTTACTGAGTAGAATTTTATTTTTTCTTCAATATCCTTTTCCGGCATAAATTCAGCAGCTTCATTTAAACTAAATTCATCTAGCTCGATTTGTGAAGTTCTTCTTCCGTATAAGGGTGATTCCTTGCTTAAAACACTTTTTAGTATCAGTCCAACCATACTTCCTGAAAGAATAAGATAAGTATTTGTTTTGGAAAGAAACGTATCCCAGAATTTTTGAAGATACGAAGGAAAAGACGGATTTTCTTTTATTATATAAGTAATTTCATCAATAGCGAAAATTATTCTTTTTTTCTTTGGCCAGATTTTTTTTAGATAGCTGAATAATTGTTTCCATTCTTTTACAGATGTATTCTGAAGAAATTTGTCATTAAAAAAATCAGCAATAATATTTTTTAATTCCTGAATTTGCTGATAATCTTTTTCCTGAGCAGCAAGATAATATATAGATTGTTTGTTTTTAATGAATTCTTCAATCAACCTTGTTTTTCCAATTCGTCTTCTTCCATATATTACAGCAAACTTTGCTCCTCTGTTATTGTACTCTTTTTCCAGGTAGCCTAATTCGTATCTACGATTAACAAATTTCATTTAGGCTAAAATAAATTTGATAAATTTATAAACTTTATGGATTTTTTTGAAAAATCCATTTGACTCTGTATTTGTACTTACTTTAATTGGTTATTTTTTTTCAATACCTAATCTTTCCATTTCATATGCAGTTCAAATCTTAATCCCTTAATGTTTCCTTTTTTGCTTTCTTTGAATTTATTTTTTGGCTGTTCTGAAGATATAGTAAGTTTTTTTGCTCCTACCCTTTCTTTTATGTAATCTTCGAATTTGATAAGATAAGTCTTTAGCTCATCTACTGCCTTTACATAAAGCTCTATTTGCTGTGTCTTTTCAAGTCCTGCTGATTTTCTTAATCTCTGTATCCTCCTGATAAGTTCCCTTGAAAAACCTTCTGACTGAAGTTCATTGTTTCTCTGCTTGTTGATATAAACATCTCCTGAGGAAAAAGAACTGTGTTCGAAGGTGTTTGGAACTTTTTTTTCTTTTATAAGATGCTTGTCTATAATTTTCAGCTTCTCTTTTCCGATCTTTATCTCAAATGATCCTTTTTTAAGTTTTTTTAATATTGAGCTATCACTTTCTTCTGCTATCTTTGATATTATCTTTGGAGTAAGTTCCCCGAATTCAGGGCCAAGTGTCTTGAAGTTGACTTTAACTTTTATTTCTGCTTTGTCAAATTCTTTTTTTATTATAATTTCTTTTATGTTTGTCTGATCTTTTATTATTTCTTTGAATTTTTTTATTGCTTTTTTTGTGGTTTTGTCTTCTGTTGTGATTATTGCTCTTAAGAGCGGCCATCTTATCCCAAGCTGTGCTTTTTCCCTTGCATTCAACAGAGATTGTATCACTTCCTTGACTATATCAAAATGTGACTCAAGTTCAGGATTTATTGCTTTTTTATCATATTCCGGCCAGTTGTAGAGGTGGATCGATTCTTTTTTAAGATCCGGAATTTTTTGTTTTATTATTTGATAGACTTTTTCTGTTATGAAAGGGCAGACAATAGAAAACATCTTCAGTGTCTGTATCATTACCTTGTACATTACGTAAAGCACACATCTGACTTCTTCTTCTGTACCTGTGTTTATCTTTTCCCTTACCATCTGGATATAATTCCTGGAAAGGCTTAAGTAGAGTTTTTCTATCTCTTCAGGAACTTTTTCAATATAATACTTATCCATCAGTTCAGATACATTTTTAATTGTGGAATTTAACTTTGACATCATATATTTTTCAGCCAATGTCCCGTGCTTTAAGATATCTTCAGATATTTTTGAAGGATCAATTGAATGTGTCTTTGCTATGTCAAGCATGTATTTTGAAAGATTCCAGAATATTCCCAGATTTCTTCTTTTTAATACTACATCATCAAAGTTATAGTTTAAGTCGACACCGGGATTTGCTCCACCTATTGTATAATAACGGAATGTGTCTGCTCCGTACTCATCAATTACTTCATATGGAGAAATTACATTACCTAAGCTTTTTGACATTTTTCTTCCTTTAGCATCATTGACAAACCCGTGCATGTAACAGGCATCAAAACTCATGTTTTCCATGCTTATCATGCTTGCAACAAACAGAAGGTTAAACCATCCTCTTATCTGATCCTTTCCTTCTAAAATGAAGTCAGCAGGATATAATTCTTTGAATAATTTTTCTTCATGCGGAAAGTGAAGGCAGCTCCATGATGCGGTACCTGCATCTATCCAGACATCCATGATATCCGGGATTTTTTCTTTGACAGATCCGCACTTGCACGGAATTGTTACCTTATCAATCCAGGGCTTATGAATGTCTTCAGGAATCTTATCTGCTCCTAATTTTTTTAATTCTTTTCTTGATTCTACAACTACATATTCACTACATTCTTTGCATCTCCATATAGGAAGAGGAGAACCCCAGAATCTCTGTCTTGTTATACCGTTGTCACGGAGATTTTCAAGCCATGAATCAAACTGGTTTGATCCTGCCCAGTCAGGAACCCAATAGCATTTTTCATTGAGCTTTCTCATCTTCTCCTTAAGATCTTCAATCTTAAAGAACCATTGGGTTGTTGTCTTGTATATTACCGGATGCTTGCATCTGTCGCAATGTGCATAATCGTGCTCTACTTCTGTTACTGCTACAAGATTTTTCCGTGTTTCTAATGCTTCAATAAATTTATCATCATCCCTTTTTGCTTTTAAACCTTTAAATTCACCCATATCTTTTGAAAAAATCCCTGATTCATCCAATGTATTGAATGGAGGGATACCTTCTCTGTGTCCTACTTCATAATCTTCAGGTCCGCAGCCCGGTGCAGTGTGAACAAGACCTGTTCCTGCAGAAAGGTCAACATATTCTTCAGACAATACCACTGAAAATACCTTGTCTGATTTTTCCCTTATCTTATCATACTGATCCTTTAATGTATCATCAAACGGATGAGAGTATCTAATTCCTTCAAGTTCTTTTCCCTTGACCTCTTCTATTATCTCAAAATCCTTGTCACATACACCTTTGATAAATGCTCCTGCAAGGCCTTTTGCTATGATCCATGTTTCTCCTTGAACTTTTGCTTTAATATAATCAAGATCAGGATGGACCATGACTGCAAGATTGAATGGTATTGTCCAGGGGGTTGTTGTCCAGATTATAAGATATTCATTCTCTTTGCTTTTCACTTTGAATTTTACAAAAATCGATTTGTCAACAACATTTTTGTATTCAAGCTCATGCTTTGCTAAAGATGTCTGGCAGTGCGCGCACCAGGTCATTGTCTTCTGGCCTTCATACAGCCTGTTTTTTTCATGGGCTTTTTTTACCAGCCACCATGTACCTTCAATATATTCATTTTTTATGGATTGGTATGCATTCTCAAAATCCATCCATACACCTAATCTCTTAAAATCTTTGTTCATGATTTCCATGTTTTTAACTGCGAATTTTTTGCATTCTTTTATAAACTTGTCAAGACCATACTTCAGGATCTCTTCTTTTGATTTCATGCCTAGTTTTTTCTGGACTCTTCCCTCTGTCGGAAGTCCGTGCATGTCATATCCTGCACGATCCCAGACATCAAATCCTTTTTTTCTCTTGTATCTTATGACAATATCCTTAAGTGATTTGTTCCAGGCTGTTCCGATATGGACTTTCCCAGAAGTATAAGGAGGACCATCTAGAAAATAGAATTTTTCATTTCCTTTGTTTTTCTTATTAGCTTTTTCATAAATCTTGTTTTTATCCCAGAATTTTAAAATATCTGATTCAATTTTTGTAGCATTATACTTTTTCATGATTACACCTCTTAATAGTATTTGTTGGTTTTTTAAATAAATTTCTGCTTTTTTTTGAAGAAATTCATGAAATATATTTTTCATTAGCACAATCTTTATATACTAGTATTAGTATTTAGTATACTGATATATATTTAATATTGTGATTTAATAATCGGCTTTGAAAATAATTAAGGAGGTTATATGATGATAGATGCGGGAAATGTAAATAATTTGGCTGAGACACTTAAAAAATCAGGGCTTGTTGCAAGCACAACTGAAGCTATGAGGATGGCAAAAAATATTGTCACGACTGATTCTAAGGTCAGCAAGGATTTTGATGAGAAAAAAAATGAGATAGATAAATCACTGGAAACAAAAAAGTATGAGAATAAGCAGGATGAGATCAATGATCTGATAAAAAGGACTGATTTTAATAAGAAGGATTATTTTGTTCCTGTGAACGGATATAAGAAAGTTCCTGTTAAAAAAGTTATGGAAAATTCAGAAACTAAAAAAGAGGATGTTAAGAAACCGGAGATAAAAGTAAAACAGGAGCAAAAAAAAGAACCTGTAAAAAAACCTGATGTTTACACTGATAAGTTTGATGATGAGCTCACTTTAAAAGAGATTATGGCTGAGGATGCTGAGGATATCTATCGGACTGAAGAGGAGGATTCTGTTGAAGAGAAGCCTGCGACTGAAATAAGAAAGGAGCCGGAACCAAAATCTGAGCCTGAAGAGGAGATTGAGAAAACCATTGAAAAATCAAAACAGGAATTTCATGAATCTACTGAGGAATTGTCTGATAAAAAGCAAGCTGTAAAACAGGAAACTGAGCCTAATGAGTATAATCTTGTGTTTTTAGATAATAATTTTGATTCAAAAGGTACAAGTTCAGATGAGTTATCAGAAAAATCTGACTCTGAGATAAATAAGCAAACAAAAGATGAACCGGATGATCAAAATATTCCAGCGGAAAAAGAGGGTGAAAAAGAGGATGAATTCATTATAGATATAGAGGAAGATTCCAATGAGAAATCTATTCTGGATTCAGATGATTCTTTAGAAGATAAAGTTCCTGAGCAAAAACAAGTAAAACCAGATCAATCTGCAAAAAAACAAGTTCAGCAAAAAAAAGATAATCAGGAAAGAAACAGAAAACCAAAAAAACCGATTGAAAAGGTTGATCTCATGGATCATTTTAATTTTGGTTCATAATTATTTTTTATTTAATCTTTTTTCTTATTTTGTAATATTCATTTCTTATCCACAGGACAAACTGGACATTCTCACGTAATGTATTTAAACCAATTCTACTGATTTTTTTGTATAAACGAGGTGTTATGATGCAGCCGAAATTTAAAGAGATTGATGGATTTATTGTAAGAGGAATGAGAATTGAGACAACAACTAAAAACTCAAGGAATAAAACAGATTGTCCTAAGGTCTGGAAAAAATTTTTGAAGAGTGATGCAGCCAAGAATGCAGATGAGTTTTTTGGAGTCTGTGTTGAAAAAAACAATCATGAATTTACATATATTGCGGGAATCAGAAATGATAAACAAGCTGATGAACTTGAGGAGGTTAAGATTCCTGAATCAAGGTATGCTGTTTTTGTTCATGATAAAGGATTGAATAAGATTTCTGAGACATGGGATTATGCATATTCAAAATGGCTTTTTAATTCAGGATTTGAACATAATAAGAAGGGTATTAGCTTTGAGAGATATGAAACTTCTGAAGATGGGGATATAAAAAAGATTGAGATCTATGTGCCTGTCAGGTAAGGGATTGTAAAAAAATTTAGATTTTCTTTTTTAATATTGGAAGACCCCAGAAAAATGCTGCTCCCATAAGGCATAGAAGCGAAAACAATAAGAACACAAACGAGAACTGACCAAAAGGGATCAGGATGAATATGACTCCTAAAAAAAAGAAGAGTGCTGCTCCTGCAAGAAATATCACTGAAAGGATTTTACCGATGACCATGATGATTGGATAAACTTTTTTATATTTAAAGTTATGGATTTCTTTGGGGGGAGTGTGTGAATATTTACTGAGCGGTTTTGTAATATTCTTATTTACTACTATAGAATAGAAATATTTATATATAGTTTGTCTTTTATGATTTGTTATGGATAAACAGAGATTATGTGAAATACAGGCAGCACAGATAAAAAATAAGATTGAGTATTATTCTTTTCAGCTGAATCTTTTCTGGAAGATAACTTTGCTTGTTGTTTTAGGGATCGGTGCGGTGTTTTTGTTTGTAAAGACTGTTGTTGCTTTTGCAAAATTCCTTTTTTATGCAGTGCTTTTATTTGCGATAATTTATCTAATCATGTCTGTTTTTGTCATGAATTCTTATTCTGTGAAAATTAAAAAGTACCAGGCAAAGCTCAATAAGATCTATGATGATCATATTCTTAGTGCAAGGATGAAGTAGTAAGACTGAAATTCTTAAAAAAAAAAAGTATGTATTCAGTTGGTGATTTGTTGTTATGAAATATTGATTTATTGTAATAATGATTTAATTTTTGTTCAATTATTCCCTTGATTTGTTCGATTAAACTCTATTCTTCACAACATGGTTTCAGGCTCAAATCCAACAGTTCAAAAACCCTTGCAATCGGGTTTAGGATTGTTACCTGGTCAGAGCCTGCAAACAATAGACCTACAAGATTATTATTCATGTCAAAAACAGCGCTTCCTGAGTCACCACCCTGGCTTATAGGACCTGTTATTATCTGCTCTTCAAATACTGCTTCTTTGCCCTCTCCGTAATTTACTGTTACGCTTGCATCAATCACATCAATTGTTCCTGTAGTGTATCCTGTTGTCCTTCCGCTTTTCTGGACTTGCATGCCCAAAACAGGTTTTACAGTTCCTTTTATTTTTCCGATCTTTAATATCTTATCCTCAATAAGCTCTGAAGATAATGGTTTTGCAATTGCTGCATCAACATAATTAACTTTTGAAGAGCTTTTTGTAAGGGACCATCTGTATTTTTTATTTACAAACTGTGTGAGCCAATTTAATAACCATAAGACAAACATAGCAATTTTACAAACAATGCTTTCTCCTCCAAAATCAATCTCTACATAATCTTCTAGTACAGCAATCCTGTCAAAATAAGTGCCTCCGTCATACGGACCGGGTTGATATATTGCATCTCCTTTATCTGCGTCATTTGAATTTGCAAGGACATGATTGTTGCTTAAAATATAAGGGATATTATTTTTATAGACAACACAGCCGAATGTACCTGCAGTAATATCCTTATGCCCGATAGAGATTCCTCCGATTGCTGGCCTGTATTTTGCAGTATGCTCATCATTTGTTAACGGAACAAAATCCTGAATCTTTATTTTTCCGACTTCAAGAACGTCTGTGGGCATTCCGTTAAGGCTTTTTGGAATAATATCCTTTGATGAAAGTAAACTTAATGGTTTTTTCTTTGAAACTAACACTGAAACAACGGCTTTTCCTGTTTTTTTCCCTTTTTTTACTTTTGTTCCATAACCAAATCCTAAAACATTCTGTTTTACCATCAGATATTTTCTGTATTTTTTTTTGACTTGTGAGAATTTCATTGTGATTTTATCTCTCCGACATTTTTTATTTTTATATTATAATTTTCAATTTTTTCAGGAATGTTTTTAACCTTTTTGTCAAGTGTCATGACAATTATAACATCTTCCTGATCGTGTTTTCCGATCCCTACTCCTACTACTCCCTGAATTTTTTCAAGATCTTTCCTGTGCTTGTCAAGTACTTCGGAAATATCCATTTTAGTACTTTGAAATAAAAACTTATATTAATAGATATCGATAGTTTATCCTTTAAAAAATAGGAAAAACAAGGTATATTGAGTAAAATCAACCACCCTATATTTAGATGTAAAAAATTTTTTTCCCTCATGAACATAGATTAGACAGTTACCACATACTCTTAGACAAAGTTCTTGTAAATTTCAGAAGAAATAAGATAAGAAAATCTAGCGGGGGGTAGATTTGAACTACCGACCTACGGGTTATGAGCCCGTCGGGCACTCCTGGCTGCCCCACCCCGCTCTGAAGATTATTAGAAACTTATTTTGTTTATAAATCTTTTTGCATAATGGACTTTTTGGCAGATGAAATTATAGGTAGGAGATATGTTAACCTTTCTATGTACCTTAAGTCTCAAAACCCAAGATCCATAATATGTTTATCCTATATAGCTTGTATCTTTCTGTCTTGTTATCTTTTGTAAGAATTTTGATTTCTTTTTCTTGCCGAATCCTGAATTCTTTTCAATCTCTTTGATTTCTTTTTCCAGGTTTTTTAAGTCTATTTTAAGATCATGAATGTTGTTTAATCCTTTTAATATTGCACGTGCTCCTTTCATACCAAGAAATAACGGATGGGCATATGTCTCAGAAAGAAGTGTCACTGCATCGATATCTCTTTCTCCTGCAAGTCCTAAAAGGACACCGGATACTCCTATAATGGGACCTACAACTCCAAAAACATCCGAGCTAATAGATTTCTCTTTTTTATATTTTTGTATGGACTTTTTTTTAGGTCCTGTACAATAAAGTTTTGGCTTTTTAGGAACTTCTTTTAAACCAATACCACCCAGAGTGATTATCTCATCTACTTCAAATTGAGAAAGCAGGTTGAGGAGCTCTTCACAGAAATCATAGCAGCTCACTTCATCGGTTGGCTGGACATCTCCGGTTAGAAGCAAAAGATCTTTTCCATTGCTGTTTTTCTTATAATAAAGTTCAATTTTCGGAAGTTCTACCAGGCTCTTTTCATTTACAAAAACAGAATGGGGAAGTGAATAAGAAAAAAAACTGTATATTTTTTCTGCTTCAAGTTCTTCAATAATATAATCAACGACTATTTTTCCCACGTTTCCGATTCCGGGAAGGCCTTCAATGAACAGAGGAGAATCAAGATCAGGTTTTTTTTTAGGTTTAGTTATTTTCCAGGAAGTCATAGTAGTCTTGAATTAATAACTGTTTAAAAAAGTTTGTATATGAATTTATGTTCAGAAATTCATCAGTTGTACTCAACCCAGCTCTTTATTTCAAGATCATCAAGATTTTTGTTTTCAAGGGAATCCACAAAAAGCTTTGTTATCTGGACATTTGTTAAAAGAGGTATTGAAAGATCAATTGTCTTTCTTCTGATAACGTAATTGTCGTCAAATTTTCTTTTGCTATCCTGCCTAGGGATGCTGATGACAAGATCAAGTTTTTTTCCAAGAAGATAATTGAGTACATTAGGCTGCTTTCTTTTTTTCCCGTTTATCATCCTGTCAAAGAATTTTTCAATGACGGAACTGGATTTGTTTTCTTTTTCATGAATCTTATGAAGAAGGGTTGCATTTATTTTGAACCTCTTATAGAACTGTCTCGTGTGCTCAGTTGCATAAAGTTTAAATCCCATCTTCTTAAGAGTTCTTATTGTTTCAAGGAGCTTGTACCTGTTCTTATCTCCGCTTATTGATATTAACACGTTTTTTTTGGGAAGATCAAAACCAGTTGATATCATTGATTTCAGGTATGCATCATAGACATTCTCACCAAGACATGCAACTTCTCCGGTGGATGCCATTTCAACAGACTGTACTGGGTCAGCTCCTTTTAATCTTGAATATGAGAATTGGGGTGCTTTTACACCAACATAATCCAGTTCTAGAGTTGGTTTTTTTACAACTTCAGGATTTTTACCCAGAATAGATTTTGTTGCAAGATCAATGAAGTTTGTCTTTAATACTTTTGAGACAAACGGAAAACTCCTGGATGATCTTAGGTTGCATTCAATAACTTTTATCTCATTGTCTTTGGCAATGAACTGGATATTAAAGGGTCCTGTTATTGAGAGTTCCTTTGCAATTTTTTCAGCGACCTTTTTTATTTTTCTTATTGTTTCTAAAAATACTCTTTGAGGAGGTATGACCATTGTTGCATCTCCGGAATGAACACCTGCATTCTCAACATGCTCATTAATGCAGTATACAAGGATTTCTCCTTTGTTTGCCACTGCGTCGATTTCTATCTCTTTTGCATTCTGGATAAAATTGGAAATAACAACAGGATATTTTCTTGAAACCTTTGATGCTTTTGATATGTATTCTTTAAGCATCTGATCATTGTAAACAACCTTCATTGCCGCCCCGCTCAATACATACGAGGGTCTTATTAGTACAGGATAACCGACTTTTTTAATGAAATTTTTAACATCATCATATCTTGTCAGTGATTTCCATTTCGGCTGATCTATTCCAAGATCATCAAGCAATTTTGAAAATTTGTTCCGGTCTTCTGCTTTGTCAATAGATTCAGGGGATGTTCCTAAAATTTTGGCTTTATTTTTCTGAAGAGGCAGAGCCAGATTATTAGGGATCTGTCCTCCCATGGAAATTATTATGCCTTCGGGATTTTCAAATTCGTATATGTCCATCACTCTTTCAAATGAGAGCTCATCAAAGAATAATTTGTCTACTTCATCATAGTCTGTGCTTACGGTTTCCGGATTATAATTTATCATTATAGTTTTGTATCTGCAGTTTTTTGCTGTAAGGACCGCGTTAACACAGCACCAGTCAAATTCTACAGATGATCCTATCTTGTATGCTCCTGAACCAAGAACAATTATTGATTTTTCTTTATACGGTTCAATGTCATTCTCTTTTCCGTTGTAAGTCAAATAGAGATAGTTTGTTTTTGCAGGAAATTCTGCAGCAAGAGTATCAATCTGTTTTATTACAGGGACAATTGATAATTTTTTCCTTAATTTTCTTATCTCTATCTCTTTTTTATTTTTTATATTTCCGATTTGCTCATCAGAAAACCCGAGCTTTTTAGCCTTTAATAAGATATTTCTGTTTAGTTTTGCTTTTGATATTTCTTTTTCTGTCTCAATTATATTTTTTATCTTATATAAAAACCAGGGATCAATTTTGGATAGGTCATAAATTTTTTTGATGCTCATACCCTGTTTTATTGCTTTTCCGACAGCATATACTCGTTTGTCAGTAGGATTTTTAAGTTCATTTTTAATATCATTAAATTCAATCTCATCAGGACTTATCCCTGTCATTCCTGTATTTAACATTCTTATTCCTTTCTGAAGAGCCTCTTCAAATTTTCTTCCAATTGCCATGACCTCTCCAACGCTTTTCATCTCGCTTCCGATTTGTACAGAAACATTTTCAAATTTCTGAAGGTCCCATCTTGGTATTTTTACCACAATATAATCAAGAGCGGGCTCAAAACATGCTTTTGTCTTTTTTGTTATTGAATTGTCAATTTCAGTTAAGGAATAACCCAATGAGAGTTTTGCTGCGACAAATGCAAGGGGATAGCCAGTTGCTTTTGAAGCAAGGGCTGAGCTTCTTGATAATCTGGCATTAACTTCAATTACTCTATAGTCTTCAGATTCAGTATCAAGAGCTATCTGCACATTGCATTCTCCGATTATTCCTAAGTGCCTTATCAATCTGATGGAAATTTCTCTTAATTTATGATATTCAGAATTTGTAAGTGTCTGGGATGGTGCTATTACAATTGATTCACCGGTATGGATTCCCATAGGATCAAAATTTTCCATGTTGCAGACAGTAATGCAGTTGTTAGCTGAATCACGTACAACCTCGTATTCAATCTCTTTCCAGCCTCCGAGGTATTCTTCAATCAATATCTGGCTAGTAAAAGAAAAGGCTTCTTTTGCAAGTTTCTCAAACTGATTCATATTTTTTGCGACACCTGATCCTCTGCCTCCAAGTGCATAAGCTACTCTTATAATCATTGGAAAACCTATTTTTTTAGCATATTTTTTGGCTTCAGTTATATTTGATGCTGCATAACTTTTTGGAGTCTTTATGTTTACTTTTTTTAATTCTCTTGCAAATAATGCACGGTCTTCTGTGTTTTCGATTGTTTTGATCGGTGTTCCAAGGACTTTGACATTATTATTTTTAAATACATCTTTCTTATCAAGGGAAACTCCGCAGTTTAAGGCGGTCTGGCCTCCGAAACTTAAAAGTATTCCATCTGGCTTTTCCTTTTTTATTACTTTTTCTACAAAATACGGATTAACAGGAAGAAAATATACTTTGTCAGCCATGCCTTCTGAAGTCTGCCATGTAGCAATATTCGGGTTTACAAGAACTGTTTTTATTCCCTCTTCTTTTAATGCTTTTATTGCCTGGGAGCCTGAGTAGTCAAACTCCCCTGCCTCTCCGATCTTCAGGGCTCCAGATCCTAAGATTAAGACTTTGTTGATGTTTTCAAATCCAGTGTGTTTTGTCAAATTTATCTTCCTCGGTTGTTGGTGAACTTTGTTAAATTAAATTTTGAATTAGTAAATTTAGCTGTTTTTTCTAACGATTTCTAAAAATTTATCAAAGAGATGAGTTGTGTCAAGAGGTCCGGGAGTGCTTTCAGGATGGAACTGCACAGATCTGAACAATCCTGATTTATGGATGATTCCTTCGTTTGTCTTGTCATTTGCATTAAAAAACCATTCTTCCCAATCAGAGGTAAGTGTTTTTGAGTCAACTGCAAATCCATGATTCTGTGAAGTGATATAGCATCTTTTGTTTTTTGTATTTATACAGGGTTGGTTTTGTGATCTATGCCCGTATTTTAATTTATATGTGTCTGCTCCTATTGCAAGAGCCATTATCTGATTTCCAAGACATATTCCAAACAAAGGTGTTTTTTCTCGGATAATCTTTTTTGTGTTCTCAATTGTCTTTATGCATTTTTTCGGATCACCAGGTCCGTTTGAAATTACAACACCATGATAATCCATATCTGAAAAATCATGGTTCCAGGGAACTCTTAAGACTGAGCAGTTTCTTTTTGTAAGTGAACGTATTATGTTGTGCTTGACCCCGCAGTCAATCAGTAATATCTTTGTTTTTCCTTTCTCATAGATTATCGGCTTTTTACACGAGACTTCAGAGACAAGGTTCAGTATATTCGGATCATTTATTTCAATATCTTTATTAATGATTATTTTTCCGAGCATGACACCTTTTTCTCTTAATTTTTGTGTCAATGCACGTGTATCAATTCCATAAATTCCAGGGATATTATTTTTTTTGAGCCATTCTCCCAGTGATTGTTTTGCATTCCAATGGCTGTGGTTTTGACTGTAATCAGAAACAATTAATCCCCTGATATGAATCTTTTCTGATTCAAAAAATTTCATTAGCTTGTTTTCTTTTATTTTAGGTGGGATTCCGTAATTTCCGATCAACGGATAAGTTAATGTGAGAATTTGTCCTGTATATGATGGGTCTGTCAATGACTCAGGATAACCTACCATGCCTGTGTTAAAAACAACCTCTCCTGCTGAGCTGTTTTCAGAGCCAAAAGATATTCCTGTAAATTCTGTCTTATCTTCAAGTACTAATCTTGCTTTCTTCATTTTAAGAATTAGATATTTTAAAGATTACTGCTTTCTTATAAAGATTTGTATAATAAAAAGTATACTTTATGAATTTCTTTCAGAAATTCATATTGGTGAAGATGGATGTATCTAGCGTAAATTTCAACAGGACAGGTATTTTTAAATTATCCTTTAATTACTCCTATGGGTCTTAATCTTGCTGCAGGTTTTGCAATACCGGATTTTTGAGCGACTTTTACAACTTCATCAATATCCTTATAGACTCCAGGACTTTCTTCGGCAATTCCTCTCCAGGAAGCTGCTTTTACAAATATGTTTTCTCTTCTCAGATTATTTTTTACTTTTTCAGCCCTGAATTTCTTTTTTGCTGCATGCCTTGACATGAGCCTTCCAGCACCATGCGGAGCAGATCCCCATGTTTTTTGCATGCCTTCCTTGGTTCCTGTCAAGACATAAGATGCTGTTCCCATACTTCCTGGAATTATTACTGGCTGTCCTATTGATCTGTATGTTTCAGGTGTTTCAGGATGATTTGGTGGAAAAGCCCTTGTTGCACCTTTCCTGTGGACAATGAGCTTTTTTGTATTTCCGTTAATTTCATGCTCTTCAATCTTTGCTATGTTGTGGGCAACATCATAGACTGTCTTTAGTTTTGGGTCTTTTAAAACAGGTTTAAAAGAGGATCTTACAAAATGAGCAATCACATGCCTGTTTGCCCACGCATAATTTGCAGCAGCACTCATAGCTTTAAAATAATCCTGGCCGAGTCTTGATTCAAATTTTGCATATATAAGATTTTTTTCTGGAAGGTTTTTTATAACATCAGGATATGCATCTTCCATCTTTCTTAAATAGTCAGAGCAGACCTGGTGGCCAAAGCCTCTGCTTCCGCAGTGAATCATCACTGTTACTTGTCCTTTTTGTTTTATTCCCATGGCTTTTGCAGATTCAGGGTCATAGATTTCGTCGACATATTGAACTTCCAGGAAATGGTTTCCCGCACCTAAAGTTCCTAACTGCTTTCTTCCCCGGGCAAAGGCTTTCTTGCTTACTTTTGATGAGTCTGCTGTGTCAAGACTTCCTCTTGATTCACAGTGATTTATATCATCTTTGTATCCGTATTTGTTTTTTACTGCCCATTTAACACCGTTTTCTAAAACATTTCTCATTTCCTGGTTAGAAAGCCTGATTTTTGATTCAGACCCGACACCTGATGAAACATTCCTGAAGAGGGTATTTAACAGTTCTTCAATTTTTGCAGTCACCTGTTTTTTTTCAAGATTGCTTGTTAGAAGCCGGACCCCGCAATTGGACACAACAACATTATCTGCAATAAAATTATGAGTTTTGGGAATATTGAAATCATACACAAGATCATCATATTCTATTGATTCTATAGATTGGATTTTATCATAAAAACAACCATGCATCTTTCGTTGTGCGGATTTTTCTCTTACATACTTTCTAAAAGAGGGGAATTTCTGCGGTATTCTCTGGCCAGCATCCTCATAATAATGTCTTTCTATGAATCTCTTATTGGTAATTGGGGAAGATAATAAATCCTGTACTTCGTTTAATTTTAATCCTCGAGTCTTCAGTTTTTTACATTTAACTGCAATTTCTGTTCTTTTCTTTGTTATATTTTTTTTCTTTTTGATATAAAGGATTGCGATCTGAGACCTTATCTCTCTTTTCTTATTATAAGAATATCCTATTTTCTCCCATAAGTTTAAAAGATTTGTCTCTTCAGATGAAATTTGGATTTTTAATCTGTGTGTGGGTCCGTATTTATTAACATAATTTTTACTTTGGAGTAGTTTGTGTGTATTAATTCCAAATTCATCTAATAGAGCCATGATTTGGATTGAATATTTTCGAACATTTTCTAAAAGAACTGAATTTTTATTAATGGATAGTGTGGGACAATCAAATCCTGTCTTTGTATGGGTTCTTGGAGTTGAAAGTTCTGCTCCGAATAGTCCTGATAAAAACAATCGTTTTATCCATAACGGAGATTCCATGATCCAGTCCGGAACAGAGAAAGGAGTTATGGTTTTTTCACCATTTGGATATCCTAATTCAAAAAATAACTTAGCCAGGGAAACTGAGGATACATGTAACTCATAATTTTTATTTGTAAATTCCACAACACCGTATCGAGTCGGTATGCTATGTTCCTTTTTTCTTGAATATATTCTTGCTGAAAAACCAAGGTTTTTGAAATCTTTTTTAATTTCTTTGAGATCCTGTTTTGGACCATAAGCATTGATAAAGCCTTTATTTTCAGAAATATATATTGAACCATCTCCCAATAAATATCCAAATAGTTTTGTTATTATTGCTAGTTTATCATTTTTCAGATTAAAAGGCAGAAGATTTCTTTTTTTTAATTGTGTTTTCTGCTGGGGTGTGAAGTTTTTTTCATTAACAAGAATTTTATCCTGCTCAATATTTTTATATTCAACACCTTTAAATGGATGTACTGCAATTTCATCATTTTTTTTCAGATTGCCTGATACAGTCATTCCGTTCTTTGTTAAGACAGGGTGATCTTTGGTTGCCTGAACAGTATAACCTAACTTGGTTTTGATTTTTTTAATGTCCTGGTTGTATCTTTTTTTCATGAAAAATGCCGGAGTTTTTGATGTAAAAGTTTTTTCATCTGAATCAAATGAGATCAATGACTGCTTACTAATCAATGATTTAAGTTCATATTCGGAATTTTTATTATCTATCTCTATAAAGTCAGATTCAAATGACTGTATTTTTTTATAATATCCATTTTTTGTAAGAATTTTAGAATTTTTAGGCAGGCAATTGATATCAAAGCCAATACCTCCTGGTGTTATTATTCCGTCTTCATAGGAAAAACCTGCAACACCACCGATTGAAAAGCCGTATCCCTGGTGGGCATCAGGAAGCATGATGGATTTTTTTACAATTCCCGGAAGAGATGCTACGTTTTTTCCCTGCTGCAGGGATCTGTCTCCTTTGATTTTTTCAAGAAGCTTTTCAGAAGCATATATTTCGACAGGAACATTCATCTTTCCTGATTTTGGTATTTTAAAAAGATAATCATTGATTTTTTTAATTTCCATATCTATCACCCTGTGTTTTTAAGAATAAAAATTGGTTTAAAAAGATTTATGGGATAAATTTTTCATCATAGAGTTTTACGGATCTCTTGATTGCTTTTTCTGCTTCTCGCCTTCCCTTGAACTCAACTACTTTGACAATTTCATCCTGAAGTTCTTTATAGATCCTGAAAAAATGCTTTATCTCTTTTAATCTGTGCTCAGGAAAATCTTTTATGTCTTTAACATCTGACATCCTTGGATCCCGGAGAGGGACTGCTATTATCTTATCATCTTCAGAAAGGTTGTCGATCATCTTCAGGATTCCAATAGGTCTTGTCTTTACAACAGTTCTAGGGTGAATTGCTGTTGTTCCCAGGACAAGTACATCTAAAGGGTCTTCGTCATCCCAGAATGATCTTGGGATAAAACCGTAGTTTCCCGGATAATGGACTGGAGAATACAAGACTCTATCTAATCTTAATAATCCGGATCTTTTGTCGATCTCGTATTTATTCATGGAATCTTTTGGTATTTCAATTACTGAATTGAATTCCTTTGGAATCTTTTTTCCTCTTTCAATATCATGCCATGGGTTCATGTTTTGATAAAAAAATAGAGGATTATAAAAAAGTTGTGTTCTTAAAATTTTTTAAATCCACTAAATATGATTGATACTTTTGATAATAATTTTAACATTTTTATATAATTTGTAATGATTTTGCTCTGTATAATACCACTCCTTTTTTATTATGAGATGTAATATTGTATTTTTTATCAGGTGCAACAATGCAGACAGTGTCTTTTTTTGAAATCTTATTCATTGAATCAACAGAGAATAGTGCAGAACCTTCAGCAACATAATAAAAGTGTTCACTTTGGGATTTTTCAGAAATTGTTTCTCCGGGTTGTAAAAAAGTAAGTTCGATATTTAATGGATTATCAAAATAAGGGATGCCATAAAATCTTCTGATAAATTTTGATAGTTTTTCTTCATATCTATAAGGTTCTAAATATCCTTTTCCATCATCAGCTCCTCTTTCGTAGTCGCTCCTTCTATCCTTATAACTGCAGGGAGGTTTATAGGTGATATCTCGGGCGAATCTAGCTGAAGAATTTGCTAATGTATGAACTGTATTTTGACTAAATACAGTGTGATCATATTTTTCAGGGAAAAGTATTATTTTTTGTCCATGTCTAAGAAACATTCCCTGAGTATTACCATCCAAATTCATACTAAATTCAGCGGTATTTGTATGAAAGTGTAAGGGTTGGACATAATATGGCGGTTTTTGAGCCATTGCTAAATATGTGTTTTTCTCAATTAATAAATCTCGATGCAGACCCCATTCTGTTCTTTTTTCTCTTCCTAAGGTCTGATTGTTTATTACTATTATCGGAAAATCCCATGGATTTATTATCTGAACCTTTTCTCTAGCTCCATGAATCGGATTTTCAGTGATGATAATTCTTGACATTGATTTTATTTCTTTAGCAAAATCATAAATATCTGAATACCGAGAAGGAATGCTTTTTGAAAAATATATTTCAATTAATTTAATTAAAATATTTGATAACTCATAATATGCTTGGCCAATTCTGTTTCTTTGTTTTTTGAATAAATCTATTTCCTGCCTATCCAGTGTAAAATGTTTTTCAACTAACTGCTCTAAAAGAGATCTCTCCTTATACAAGGATTCAGCAAATTGATGAATAAATTCGATTATATCTATTCGCCCTTCCAAGCTTGATCTTGCATCTTTTATTAAATTTGAAAACCCGGGAAAATAAGAATAATTGTTAATTTCATTAGAGTTAATCATCATTGTTAAGTAATAAAGAAAGACAAATTAATTTATAAATATATTTAGGGACTTTAAAAAAATAAAAAGAAATTAGTTATTTTTTTAAAATCCTTAAAGCTTTCTATACAAACAATGGGGCCAACACCAAAGTAATCGTACTCAAAAGCTTTATTACAACATGCAGAGATGGACCTACTGTGTCTTTGAAAGGATCTCCAATAGTGTCTCCGACAATAGATGCATCATGCGCTTCTGTTCCTCTGCCTCCATGTTTTCCGGTCTCTATGTATTTTTTTGCATTGTCCCATGCTCCTCCTCCATTATTCATCAGATTAGAGACAAGGACTCCTACAATAGTTGCAACAATGAGAAATGCTCCCATTGCTTCTGCTTTTAAGATATATCCGGTAACTGTGGGAAAGATAATCACTAAGAGTCCAGGGAGTATCATCTGTTTTAATGCTCCTTTTGTTGTTATATCAACACACTCTGCATAATCAGGTTTTTCAGTTCCTTTAAGGATGCCTTTTTTTTCTTTAAACTGCCTTCTCACTTCTTCAATCAGATACTGGGCGGCTTTACTTACTGCCATTAATGTGACTCCTGAAAAGACAAAAATTAAAACAGCGCCTATCATTGCTCCACCAAAAACTTTGACATCTGCAATATTGATAACCTCAAACGGAACACCGGTGAGGTTTGTTACTGCTTCCATATATGCTGCGACAAGAAGGAATGTAGCAAGCACTGCTGTTCCCACTGCATATCCTTTTGTAAGGGCTTTTGTTGTATTACCCAATGCATCAAGCTTATCCGTTTTTTTTCTTATTGATTTAGGCTCACCGCTCATCTCAACAATTCCTCCTGCATTGTCAACAATAGGGCCAAGAGTGTCCATTGCAAGAATATATGCAGCACAAATCAATTTTCCCATTGTAGCAATTGCTGTTCCGTAAAGCCCGTATAACAAGGCACTGTGTCCAGGTGGTGCTCCTTTTGCACCTGCATAAAATGATAGAAGCAGGGCTATGGTTATAGTTACGATCGGAAGAAAAGTTGACTCAAATGCAACAGCAAGACCTGAAAGGATGTTTGTTGCAACACCTGTGATGCTTGATTTAGCTATCTCTTTGACCGGTCTGTATTCTTGGGTTGTGTAATATTGGGTTATTTTTACAAGCAGGATGTTTGTTACAATCCCAATGATTCCTGCTATAAAAAACCAGAACCAGTTTTCTCCTAAAAAAGTTTTTGTTATATAAAAGAATGCCAGTGCCCCGACGATATCAGTCACAATATAGCCTCTGTCTAAGGCATGCATAGGATCCTCATCCCCGTTTTTCATCTTTACAAATAAGATTCCGATAATTGTTGATATAAGACCAATTGCTCTCATTATCAAAGGGAAAAATACCCAAGTGGGGTTTCCAGTAAGTTTGGTTATTGCAACTCCAAGTATCATTGCTCCGATATTTTCTGCAGCAGTACTCTCAAAAAGATCAGCTCCTCTTCCGGCACAATCCCCTACATTATCACCAACAAGATCAGCAATAACTGCAGGGTTTCTTGGATCATCTTCTGGTATGTTTTCTTCAACTTTTCCGACAAGATCAGCACCAAGATCCGCTGCTTTGGTGTATATACCTCCCCCGAGCTGTGCAAACAGGGCAACAAAACTTGCACCGAAACCGTATCCAATTATTAAAAATGGAGTTTCAACCGGGTTTCCTCCGTAAAGAAGGAATAAGATTACAATGCCAAGCAAAGATAAAGTTACTATTACAAGGCCTGAAATTGCTCCTCCATATAAAGAGATCTTTAATGCTTCATTCAAATCCCTTTTTACAGCACTTGCAGTTCTCACATTAGCTCTTGTTGAGATCCACATTCCAATCACTCCGGCACAGGCTGAGCAGAAAGCACCGAGTAAAAAGGCAACACTTGTCTGGATGCCAAGATTAAGATCGCCTCTGATCGAGTAAATTAATAAAATTCCAAATGAAACAAGAACAGAGAGAACAGCAATTGTCTTGTTCTGCCTTTTCATAAAAGCATCTGCTCCCTGTCTTATTGCTTCAGCTATTTCTCTCATAGCTTTGGTTCCTGTGTCCTTTTTTAATACATATCTTGTCAGATAGAGCACAAAAAATATCGATACCACACATAAAATGATAATTGTTTTAATAAACACTTTGTATCACCTTTCTTTCTTACTATGTAATATGTTATCATACGTTATCATATATCTTATATAAATTTCTTTCGGTTGGTTTTTATAAACTTTTAAATTATCTTTTCTTTTCTGTGATGATATGAATCTTCAATGTATCCATTGTGCTGGAAAAGGCCTTTGCGGCAGACCGTTCTGCCCTCTTCAGAAAAAAATCAGTTCACAGAAGAAAATCAATAAGGTTTTTAAAAAGGATTTTTTTGGTTCTGCTCCTAATGTTTTTGTCGGCAGAGTGGGTTACCCGAAAGTTAATGTTGGAGTATTGTCTAATGAAGATGTAAGAGAAGAACATGACAACCCCCAGATGTGGTCTTCAAAAAATTACCAGATACCTAAGTTGATTGATTTGAGAAGTTCTTTGGTAAATTCAAGATTCAGGATGGATATTAAAGATTTTGATGATAAGCTGCTTGAGATGACAAAAGAGGTTTCCCAAACTCCTGAAAAGGTTGATGTTGAGATCAATCTTAATAAAAAGCCGAGGTTTAGATTATCTTATAATCAGCAAGCAGCACCATTCGGTCCTTCAGTAAGATTAAAAAAAGCTGAGATAACGGAAAATCCTAAGATTCCAAGACAGGTTGACAAGGTTGTTTCTGAAGATGACTGGAAAGCTGTTGATGCAATGGATTATCTTTACAAAAAAGGGTATGGAGAGCATTTTTTAACAAAGCTTATTTCTGTGGGAAATATCGGGGTCAAAGAGAACAGGAAACTTGTTCCTACAAGATGGTCAATTACTGCAACTGATGATATTTTAGGAAAGAAACTGATTTCAGAAATTAAAGATTATCAAAAATATGATTATACCGCAAATTTTGGTTCTTATCTAGGAAATCATTATCTGATTCTGTTTTTCCCTGAGATCTGGAGCTATGAGCTTTTTGAGACATTAACTGAAAATGGTGAATCAGCAACTGATTTTGAAGGATATGAAGGAAGAAAAAATTATGCTTCAAATACAGTTGGTGGATACTATGCAGCAAGACTCGGGATATTGGAGCATCTTAAAAATAGGAAAAGGCAGGCATCTGTCCTGTGCTTAAGATTCATTACAAATGATTACTGGGCTCCTTTAGGAGTGTGGGTTGTAAGGCAGGCAACAAGAAAAGCATTGGAATCTAAGCCATTGGAGTTTTCTTCAATGGATCTTATGATAAAATATGCAAAGTTGTTTGTGAAGAAGAAATTTGATTTTGATCTTGATAATTTATTGAGAAGAAGTGTCCTGATAAAAGAAATAAAAGAGCAAAAAAAGCTCGACCAATTCATATAATATTTTACACTTTCATTATCAACCGCGGACAGCACTGAGATATCTTTCAAACTTTTTCTCATAAGCCCTTTTTGCCTGCATATAATTATTAGTCTGTATAATTGCCTGGCATAACCTTTCATTTTGCAGATTGCTTGTGGTAAATCCGCACTCGGGTTTTCTATAGTTTTTACTGACAGAACTATCTAAATTATTATACTCTTCCCAAAGACCATCTATTGCTTCATCTGAAACTTTCATCCTGAAATAGTGATAACTCAAGCCCATCCCAAAAATTTCATCTACAAATTCAGCTTCTTTTCCGGGTTCTATTTTTTCTTCTAGTTTCCCATCAAGAAGAGCATGCATCCTCGGAAGATTTTTATCTAGTGAATCACACACTTCATACACAGTCTTTAATTTTTCAATTGCTGAATCATAGATTGCTTTATGAGCTTGCTCAAATTCGATGTTTTCCTGAAGATTTAAGCATTCTATTGTTTTTTTGATAAAATTTGAAATCGTATGATATCCAAGTCCAAGTTGGCCTGCATCATGTTTAGCCTGGCGGACTTTTTGGCTGATCTGTTCTAGTGTCTCACTTGTCAGAGAGCCTAGTGACTCATGCTTTACCCTATATTCTCCAGAGTCATTTTTTGAGATTCCCGGAATCCTTATATTGGTAGAGTATTCAGCAGTAGGAAGATCCAATAACGAGAGATCATCCATGGAAAAACTATTACTCTCTATTACCTGTTTTAATTCCTCTGTTGCTGTATATAATGTCTGGACATAAAGATCCAGGGGATTCATTTCATCTTTTCTCTTAAATATTTCATTTAATACATTCATTTTCTCTCACCTATGATTCATAATATGATGCTGCTCTGTTTCTGATCGCTTTTTCAACTGTAGTTACATACAAATTCCGGACATCAAAAATTTCTCCTGCTATTGGGAAAAATGAAATAGTTCTTTTCTATTCAGTTCACTGCTGTATTCAGGTCCAAAAACATCTCCTATGTGATTTACTATAGGGCGTTTTAGCAGATACTCAATTCCTTCAAAAACAGGCAAAGAAAATTCTGTTGCTTCACCGACTGCCAATCCAAGTATCGGTTCTCCTATTGAAGTAAACTTATCAAGAGTGTCAACAATCCTGCAGGTTGTCAGAAGATCTCCGATTGTGTCATAGCCGAATCTGCCAAAATATGGAACTGGTCCTGTTTTTTCCTGATAGATTTCTCTGAACCTGTCAGGAAGTTCTGGTTCATATGAAGCCAGCTCAGGATGCTCTTTTACTGTTAGTTTTACCTGCTCATTAATATAATCATCTGTAATTCCCTGTGCTATCGGAAAAACCCATCTGATCATGTTCTCAATTGTTTTTTTTCCCATTTTCTTTCA
>WJJD01000080.1 GCA_014729915.1 Candidatus Woesearchaeota archaeon
CTATATTTTTTTTGCTGATGTCAGGAGCAGCACCGGTTCCTCCGTATGATCCGTCGATATTTATGATATTTGCTCCTGCATGATAACTTCCGATAGCGACCATATCAATATCATGCGGAGTTGATACTTTGACCATCACAAGTGCATCAGGATTTATCTGCTTGATCCAGTCAATATGTTTTTTATGGTCTTCAACAGAATAGACACTATGGAACGGGAAAGGGGAGAAAAGACTTTTTCCGATCATTGATTCACGGGCCTTTGCGACAGGTTCTGTCACTTTTCCTGCAAGAAGATGACCCCCAAGCCCTGGTTTTGCTCCCTGTGCATACTTGAATTCCACAATCCTTGCTCTTTTTATGGTCTCTTCACTTACACCAAAAAGTCCTGTTGCAACCTGTGTTATTACATTATCTTTAAATGGTATGAGCTCATCAGGGTATCCTCCTTCTCCTGTTGATACAAATGAATTGAGCTTTTTTGCTGCTCCTGCCCTGGCAAGCATGACCTGCAGCGAAACTGACCCGAAAGACATCCCTCCTGAATATATTGGGTAATCCATACTTATTTTTCTGTTGTCTCTTTTGTTCATGTCAATGCTTAAATCAATATTGACATCATCTTTCAGCCGGAAATCATTTTCTTCAAACCTGAATGCAAGCCGATCAAAACCACCTGCTGATTTTCCTGTCCTGTAATTCAGGTTTTCAGGAATTTTTCGAAAAATTGCCTGATCAATTGTTGATCTTATCAAGTCAGAAGTCCATCTGCAGTCTCCTGCAGTATTCTGGTTTTCAGGAGGATCATATCTTAAATTTTTTGATTTTTGAAACATTGACATAAATTTTTTTTGTTCTTTTTTATAAGAGATTGATCTTCCTTTTTCTCCTCTCATCCTCTTAACTTCCCTTATTCCCATCGCACCTAAAATCTCAAGAAGCTGATCTCTCCAGGAACTCATGAGATTCTTTATCCTCATGCTCGCTTTTTTAATATCTATGCTTGCCTCATCCACAGGACAAGGATAGGAGATATCAGCCCAAAGAGAGCATCCTAGGGCAGCAAGCAGGGAATAGTCGATCATAACTGCATCAGCACCATAGATAATTGATTTTGGCACATGTTCTGCTGAAGCAATCCCTCCTGAAACAACAAGAGAGAATTTGTTTCGTAAACTTCTCTTGATAAGATCTTCATGAACCTCTTCCACAACCTCTCCTAAAAATCTTTTTGTACTGTCTTTTGCATATATATCAAATTCAATATGGATGATGTCTGCAGAAATGTATTTTATAATTTTTTTTGCAAGTTTGTCTGATGCCGGAATCCTTACAGAGACAAGGATTTGATCTGTAAAATCCCTAAAGAAACTGAGATTAGTTTGAATATTTCCTGTTATCTCTATTATCCTGAATCTTTTAAAAAAATCAATGTCTTTTTTATCAGGTTTTGAACCTATTTTGAGTATTATATTTTGTGAGTAGTCTAAAAACTCTTTATTTTCAAGTACATCCTTTTTTGTAAGCACACAAAAAGTTCCGAGCTCATGAGCAGCTTTTGCAACAGCAAGCTTAATTTTCGGGCTGATTTGTCCGGGAAGAGAATTGAACATAACAGGAAAAGGAATAGGGATTGTTTTTGGAAGTTCAGAAATCAGTTTTTTATTTTCAAAAGCAAGCTTTCTTAATTTTTTTCCCAGATCGACCTGGGTTGAGATATATTCTCTTCCGTGTATGCCGTCCCTTGTTGGCCTTACAATCTCTGACATGTCAAACCATAACGAGTCAAAACCTTCACCAGCAAAAGGGCCTCCGTACCCTCCTCCTGAAACAGGCACTTTTCCGGTCTCTGCTTGGAATTGTAACCCGGAGATGACTTCCGGTGTCCAGTGCTTTTCTGTTATCAGAAAATCTGATCCTGCTTTTTTTCCGTATAGGACATAATCTGCTTTGTCCTGGATCTTGAATTTGTTGGTCTTTGATTTTAGTTTTGTAATCTGCCTTTTTATGTGGTATCTCGGGTTTTTTTTGTCCATGAATTCGCTGAAATTTCTACATCTTTTAAATATTTCTAAACAAAATTTAAAATTTGTTTTTTATTTATATAAATAAATTATTTATTTGTTTATTTTATGAAGAAATTTGATGACCAATCTGAACTAATGTTTACTTGTTTTTTTCCTCGAGAACTGCCTTTTTTATTAAAAGTTTAGCAGTGTTTTTATCCTCTTTTTTAATTTCTGAATCAAGAATTTTTATTTTTTGTTCAAACATAGGACAATCAATGACAAGACTTTCATATTCTCCTCCCTCTCCTGCTACATTCAGTCCATATTTTTCTTTGAGCTTTGCAAGCCGGAGGATATCCTTTTGAGTGATTTTTCTGTTAAGCCAGGAAGAATCAAGACCAAAAGCAGCAACACTGGAAAATATTATTTCAAATCCTGACTTTAACAGGTGCCTCATGTATTTTTCCTGGTCAATATGCCACAGCGGAGAAAAAATCTTTAATCCGAGGCTGTCACATATCTTTTCTATTCTTGTTCTTTGGTAATTGGAAAAAAGTGCCCCTGAAACAACACCCTGAATATTATGTTTTTCTTTTGCCTCAGCCAATGCCTCTTTAAGATCATCTAACTCTTCTTCTTTTTTCCCCCGGGTTTTTTTTAGTACTATCGGGATTCCCATTGCTTCTGCCTGCATTCTTGCAAGTGATACATTGGGAGTATGAAACATATAAGAATCAGGATTTTCACTTGTTATTGTGATAACGCAGCTTAACTTGTAATTCTGCTTTTTCATGGTGTATGCTGCAAAAAGCCCGTCTTTTCCTGAGCTTATCAAAGCCCCTAATCTTAGGTTTGGTTTCTTATAAAAGGTTGCAAGAAATTCTGATTTTTTTTTTAACCCCTTTTTTTTTGCTGATTTTTTTATTGCCTTATCAAAACCTGATCCGTATTGGGCTGCTTTTTTTTTCTTGAAACTAAGCTCTTCTGGAATATTAAGATCCACTGCTAATTTTCTTAAGATATATTTGCCGACCATCTTGTCCTTGATTTTTTTTATCTTAAGTTCCGGAGATATATTCAATGCATATTCAACCAGTTCTTTATCAAGGAAAGGCACCCTTAGTTCAAGATTATTGTTCATTGTGATGCAGTCATCCCTGTAAGTATTTTTTTCATAAATTTTTAGGATATCTGAATAGGAATCTTTATTAAGATTTTTCTTGTTCTTGAAATTCTTATATCTATAATAACCTCCAAATAATTCATCAGCACCACTTCCTGAAAAAATCACCTTATTATTGTCCTTTTTGGCAAGTGTGCATCCGATAAATAATGGTAATGCAACCCCAACCTTTACAACATTATTGTCCTCAATTAAAGGAACTATTTTTTCAAGGTATTTTTTAATTTTTTCTTCTGGTACGATCATATATTTCAAATCCAGATCAAGGAGATCTGCTGCTCTTTTTGCACTCACTATATCATAACTTGTTTTACTGGTTCCAGCAGTATAGCATGTGAATCTGCAGCCAAGGTCTTTTAAGATTTTAGCAATGATTACTGAATCAATGCCACCTGAAAACAGCAAAGAGAATTTTTTTTCAGGAATCCTTATTCTGACCGCATCAACTAATAATCTTTTTAGCTTTTCTAAAACTGTTTTCTCTTCTTCAACTTCTTTTCCAAAAGATAAAAAATCTCTTGAGATAAATTCAGTTTTTCCTGTTTTCAGATCATATTTTAATATTTGCCTTGGATTGAGTTCTTCAATCTTTGTACAATAATCTTTTATGGCTTTTTTTTCTGAACAAAAAACTAAACTATCCTTTTTTAGACTATACCACAACGGCTTGACACCGATGATATCTCTTGCAAGATAAACACTGTTTTTTTTCCAGCAGCAGAATGCATAGACTCCTCTTAATTTTTCAAGTGTTTTTATTATCCCTGTCTTTTCAATCAGTTTTATTAAGAGTTCTGCATCATTTTCTGCCTGGATTTTAAACTCTTTTTTCAATTCCTTCCAGTTATAGATTTCACAGTTTGCAGCAATGACAGAATTATTTAATTTTATTGGCTGAGGAACTGAGTTTACAATGGAATGAAGATTGTGGCCGAGAATGCAGAAAGATTCAGAATAAGAAAGATTTTTAATGGATTTCTTATGGACAAGACGATTTTTATCATAATATCCGACTCCGTCCCTTCCTCTGTCTTTGATTATGTTAAGACCTGTTTTGATTATCTCAAAAGAATCCTTCCTGTTAAAACTGCCTATTATCCCGCACATCTTATCATAGAAGAACTTTCTTAATTATTAAAATTGCGGTTAAAAACTTTTAATAATCAATATTCTTTTCAGATAATTATGAAGATTACAAAGCTGGACAGAAAAATCATAAACATCCTTCTCAATAATTCAAGACTCTCCTACAGGCAGATCGCAAAGATCTTAAAAGTATCTCCTGCAACAGTGATGAAGCACGTAAATGACCTTGAAGACAATAAGATAATAAGAAGATACACCACAGATATTAGCTTTTACAAATTAGGTTATGAGTTCAAGGCTTTAATCCAGTTGAGAATTTCCAAGGGAAAACTTTTTGAGGTCCAGAAAAAAATAGCAAAGGATCCCCATGTATATGCAGTATATGATATAACAGGGGATTTTGATGCTGTTCTTGTGACAAGGTTTAAGACCAGAAACTCTCTGGATAAATTCTTAAAGCACATCCAGACCTATGATTTTGTTGAGAGGACAAAGACAAGTCTTATCCTTAATGTGATGAAGGAAAAACAGGATAAAATTGAGTAAACATTTGTTTAATTTTTTCTGATTTTTATGTAGTTTTATTAAACATATATTAAGAATTTTATTATAAATCTGATAAATAATCAGCCTGATTATGTAAAGATATTTAAACCGAAAATAATGGATAAGTTTTATCAGATCTTTTGGGGGTAAAAAATGGATAAGGAAAAGTTACTAGAAAAAGTAAAAAAAGATAATATAAAATTTGTCAATCTGCAGTTTTCAGACATGATGGGCATTGTCAAAAGTGTTACAATACCTGTTGCTGATCTAAAAGAAGCAGTAACAAAAGGAGTCTGGTTTGACGGTTCATCAGTTGAGGGATATATGCGGGTTCATGAGAGCGACATGTATCTGATGCCTGATATCAAAACTTATTCAGTCATACCCTGGTTCTCATCAGATGAGATAAAGACTGCAAGACTGATATGCGATGTTTATATGCCGGATGGCAAGCCGTTTAAAGGCGATCCCAGGCATATCTTAAAAAAGGTTCTTAAAGAAGCAAAAGAGATGGGATATATCTTTAATGTGGGTCCTGAACCTGAATTTTTTCTGTTTAAAAGAGAGAACGGAATAAAGACACTGACACATGATGTAGGAGGATATTTTGATCTTTCTATGGACAGGGCTTTTGAGATAAGGGCAAAGATGACAAATGCACTCGAAAAATTCGGGATAAAGGTAGAGACAAGCCATCATGAGGTTGCTCCGGGCCAGCACGAGATTGATTTTCAGTATACAGATGCACTTACAGCTGCTGATAATGTGATTACATTTAAATTCACATTAAAGGCAATTGCAAACAAGTATAATCTTCATGCAACATTCATGCCAAAGCCCATTGCTGGAATTAACGGATCAGGTATGCATGTCCACCAGAGCCTTGCAGATATAAACACTGGAAAAAACAAATTTTTTGATCCTGAGAATGAATATAAATTATCAAAGCTTGCAAGACACTTTGTTGAAGGCCAGTTAAAGAATGTTAAAGGGATGAGTGCTGTATTGTCGCCCCTTGTAAATTCATATAAGAGATTAGTTCCCGGATATGAAGCACCTGCTTATGTCTGCTGGGCAAGGGTCAACAGGAGCGCATTGATAAGGATACCGGGAATACCTAAGGGAAGAGGGCAGTCAGCAAGAGCTGAACTCAGATGCCCGGATCCTAGCTGCAATCCGTATATTGCATTTGCAGTGATGCTCAAGGCTGGTCTTATGGGAATAAAAAAAGAGATGAAGCTGAGAGGACCTGTTGAAGAGGATGTCTATGAGTTTGATGATGACAAGCTGAGGCAGCATTATATAGAAATGCTTCCTGGTTCGCTTTATGAAGCAATTGAAGAGATGAAGAGATCTGAGGTTGTTAAAAAAACACTGGGAGAAGAAACTTTTAATAAATATCTGAACACAAAAAAAGCAGAGTGGGATAACTATAGATTGAAGGTGCACCAGTGGGAGATCGATAAATACCTTACTTTATACTGAGATGGAAAAAGAAACATGTCCAAGATGCAGGAGCAAAGAGATCAGCCACAGCAGCAAATATTTCTGTTCAGTCTGCGACAAATGCAGCTTCACGTTCAGCCTTATTTGAGATCTCAATCATAGAATCTCAGAAGAATAGAGGAGTGAAAAAGCTTTAATCAGAGATAACAAGAAAGATTTGGAATAATAATTATTTTTCAACTTTTTCCCAGTCAGCAAGAAATTTTTCTATTCCTTCATCTGTCTTTGAATGATTGAATAATTTTTTAAGAACTGCAGGAGGTATTGTTGCGATATGTGCTCCAAGCAAAGCAGAATCTTTTACATGCTTTGGATGCCTTACAGATGCTGCAATTACTTCTGTTTCAAAACCGTAGATGTCAAATATGTCAAGGATTTCAGCAACTAATCTCATGCCGTCTTCTCCCTGGTCATCAAGCCTTCCGATAAAAGGAGAGACATAGGTTGCGCCGGCTTTTGCTGCCAAAAGAGCCTGGTTTGCAGAAAATATCAAAGTTACATTAGTCTTTATTCCCTGTTTTGATAGGTTTTTTACAGCTTTAAGCCCTTCTGCAGTCATTGGTATCTTAACAACAACATTGTCAGCCCATTCAGCAAACTTTTCAGCCTCTTTAATCATTCCTTCAGAATCCTCAGAAACCGCTTCAACACTTACAGGCCCTTCAACAGTATCTAAAATCTCTGTGCAGACTTCTTTGAAGTTTCTTCCTGATTTTTTGACCAGAGAAGGATTTGTTGTAATACCGTCTATCAAATGAATGTATTTTTTTATC
>WJJD01000081.1 GCA_014729915.1 Candidatus Woesearchaeota archaeon
GTAAACAAATAGCGTGAGCTATATAATTTTTTGGAAAAAAATGAAAAAATTATCAGTTTTAGAGGTGAAATTATGGCTTATTTAGCTTAATATTCATTGATTTTTTAAAAATAATTAATATTTATATCTTTTATTGAGGTTTTTCAAAGTTCTCTATAAAAATAAATTAGTATGAATAGTAAAATGAAACTTGATATAGTCAAATATTATTTATTTGCAGGACTTGCAGATATGCTTTTCTTCCTGTCTGTGATCTTTATATTTTTTAAACAGGCAGGCATTACATATTGACAAATTTTTATTTTAGAAGCAATTGGAGCAATTTGATTCGTATTATTTGAAGTGCCGACCGGAGCAATAGCAGGCTATTTTGGACGAAAAAAAAGTCTTATGCTCGGCTCGTTAATATTAGTAGGATCAACTTAATTTTCTATTCTTCTTAATTTTCTGGAAATAAATGTTTCGTCTGTTGATATGATGGACTTTTTGAATTCTTCAAAGCAGAATTTCTTTTTTGGATTGTTAAAGTTAGCAGAAGATTGTTTTTTTTGGATATCAATTGTCATTGCGTTTTTAAAAATCATATTTTTTATTGAATCAAGCTCATGCTCAGCAAGCCCTACTGGTGTCCATTGAAAATTAACTCCGTCATTTGAAAATCTCGGAAGAATATCCGCACTGATTATCTCTCCATGACACTCATCCATTAAAATGTTTGTACCCTCTGCATTCAGATATTCAAAACCTGCTGTTGCAGCATAGCTTGCCAGATAAAATATTTCCTGTAAAGAATTATTATCATCAATTTTTTTTTTCGGTATAATCTTTATATGGCCTTTGGCTGAGATCTTTTCAGGGATTTTTGCTCTCAGCTTGTCTGTCTCAAGCAGATGCTCTGTTGAAATTAACTGGTTTTGTACATTTTCTCTCTTATAATGATTAGTAAGCATTATGTTCAGGTTCTTTTTTAATGCCTGATAAATATTTGTATCTTTTTCCTGATTGTTTTCCAGTTCAAAATTAACAAGAGTATCAGACGGGATAATATGGATCAGAAAGTGAGAAGACTGCTGTCCTGCTGCAGCACCGTTAGCAATAAATATCTTGTTTGTTGGGGAAACTATGCTTGATCTCACTGATTTTGATATTTCAAATGCTGCTTTTGCAAGATGCTTGAATTCATCAGGAGGAATAGTCGGCATTATAGGATAGTGATTTTTCGGAAATATGATTACGTGTCCTTTTGCTGCCGGATTTATATCCAGGACAGCTTTTACTCTATCATCAGAATATACTTCTTTTGCTGGTATCTTTCCTGAAGAAATCATACAAAAAGGACAATTTTGATCTGCTTGCGGCTGCATATACTCTATGATTATTCTCCAGTATTTAAATGTTTCGATTTTTTTACTATTATAAAGTGACATTAAAATTTATGAAACAGGCATATTTAAATACACGTACATATATTTATCAAGTATGGCAACAAAAAGCATCACAATAACTGAGGAAGCATATGAAAGGCTGGCATCATTTAAAGGACCAAAGGATAGTTTCAGTGATGTGATAAACAAGTTGACAAGAAAATATTCTTTATTTGATATTGTGGGCATACTCTCTGAAGATGAAGCAGAAGATTTAGAAAATGCTGTAAAAGAGATTAGAAAAGATATGGATAAAAGAGTTAAAAGAATTGCTAATGAAATAAAATGATACTTGATACTTCTTTTCTTATTGATCTGATGAAACATGATTCAAATGCTTTAGACAGGTTAAGAAAATCAGTTAAAATTAATGAACCTCAGTTAATAACTTCTATTAGCATTTTTGAACTATTCAGCGGCATTCAGCAGTCCTCTAAAACAGAACAAGAGAAAAAAAAAATAAGAAAAGTTCTCAAAGACCAGATAGTTGTTCCTTTAGATGAAAAAGCAGCTGAAAAAGCTGGTGAAATCCATGGAAAATTAATTAAACTAGGAAAAAGGATTGAATCCGGAGATTGTTTGATTGCCGGGATTGCAATAACAAAAAAACAAAAGCTCCTCACAAGAAATATTAAACATTTTTCAAGGATTGATGGTCTGGAAATTGATGAGTATTGATTATTTTTTCCGATACACGCAAGTAATAAAAATTCTTAGATGTTGCTTTTTTTTCCTATTTCACAGTAACGCTCTTTGCTAAATTTCTCGGCTTATCTACCGGAAGATTCAATTCCAGTGCCATATAATATGTCAAAAGCTGACCAAATATTGCCGCAAGAACCCCGAATTTACCGTCATTTGAGGTGTTTATTTTTATGTCTCCGTCAAATTCATTTGTAACTTTGATGATCTTTGCACCCCTTGCCTCTACTTCTTTTGTGTTTGAAAGCATGTCATAATCTTTGTTTGAAATCAAAGATATGACAGGAGTCCCTTTTTCAATCAATGCAATTGTACCATGTTTAAGTTCTCCTCCCATCATTCCTTCTGCATGTATATAAGATATTTCTTTTATTTTCAGAGCAACTTCTCTTGCAACAGGATAGCTCAATCCCCTGCCTAAAACATAAAGATCCTTGTTTTTATAGATTTTTTTTGCGATTTTTTTGATCTCGTCTTTTTTTGCAAGCATCTCTTCAATCCTTTCGGAAAGAGTGTCTAGATTGATCTTAAATCCGAATTCCTTTGCTATTGACAAAAGCAGAGTGACCTGGTTTACAAAAGATTTTGTTGCTGCAACACAGATCTCCTGGCCTGCAAGAACCTGCAGGGAGATATCAGACATTCTCTGTATAGAAGAATACGGCACATTTACCATTGATGCAATTTTTGCTTTTCTTTTTTTAGCAAATTTCAATGCCTCAATAACATCCATTGTCTCTCCTGACTGGGAGACAGCAATCACAAGAGTATTTGAATCAACATTTGCAAAATGCTCAAATTCTGAGGCTATCAATGCCTGTGCTTCAATCCCGCAGACATCTGAACATCTATGGAAATAATAGACTCCGAGAAGTGCTGCATGATAACTTGTCCCTGATGCTGCAAATATCACTTTTTCGGCTTTTATAATCATATCAATGAATTTATTGAAATTGTCTTTCTGGTCTGTCTTTAATGACATTAATAATCTTTTTACAACTCTTGGCTCTTCCATTATCTCTTTTATCATAAAATGAGGATATTTTTCTTTTAAGGATTCTTCCTGCTCCCAAACAAATGTCTGGATTTTTTTGGTTATTTTTTTTCCTTTTGTATCATAAAACTGATATTTGTCCTTTTCAATTACGGCAAATTCATCATTATCAAAAAATACCGCTTTGTCTGTTCTGTCAGAGAATGCATAGATGTCTGATCCGAGTATGTTGTATTCTTCGCAGATACCAAGAACCAAAGGAGAGTCTCTTTTTAATGCATATATTTTTTCTTCATCATTTTTCATCATAAGGACTGCAAATGTGCCTTCTATTTCTTTTAGAAAATCAACGCATGCCTGTTTTATTGGTTTTTGCTTTATTTTTTCCTCAAAATAATGAGCAATAACCTCACTGTCTGTCTCACTCCTGAACTTATGGCCTTTTTTAATCAGATCTGATTTTATTTCTTCATAGTTTTCTATTATTCCATTGTGAACAATTGTGATATTTTTGTCGCATGATTGATGAGGATGTGCATTAAAGTCTGTTACACCGCCGTGTGTGCTCCATCTTGAATGGGTTATACCAATATGTCCTTTTAATTCTGAAAAATTCAATTTTTTATCTGCCTTGTCAACTGCTCCTGCTGCTTTCTTAACCTTTATCTTCCCTTTATCAAGAGCTGCCATACCCACGGAATCATATCCCCTGTACTCTAATCTCTTTATCCCTTTAAGAAGTGTTCTTCCAAGCTCTTTTCTTTTTGACCCAACTATACCAAATATTCCGCACATATTTATTCACCCTGATTCATTTTTTTAATATTTTTTTATTATCTAAATTAAGAATAATGATTGAAAATAAAATAAAAAATTCCCCTTTGTACTTCATCTTATATCTTTTTTAACTGCCTGTCCGGGAAGGGTTGTTGCATGGGGCCAGAACTTTCTTCCCGGATAAATTGAAGTATTTATTCCAGTATGTACGTAATCAGCTATTATCGCACCAAGCTTTCTTCTTTTTGTATCAACTAATTTTTTCTTGACCATTGATTTCACATTTTTATTGTCATGCCTTAGGTTTGCAGTGATTGTTCCTGCACCAAGATTAACTTTTTCGCCTATAACTGAATCACCTATATAAGAAAGATGGGGAACATTGGAGTTATCCATTATAATGGAGTTTTTTATCTCAACTGCCTGTCCGATATGGCAGTTGTTTCCTATTGCAGTGTTTCTTCGAAGATAGCAATTCGGGCCTATCTTGCAGTTTTCTCCGATCACTATATTTCCTTCAATATATACTCCATTTAGAATCTTTGTGTTTTTTCCAACAATGATGTTTCCCATAATTGTCGTATTATCCTCAATTAATCCTAAGTTTTTTGTCTCTTTGATGTTTTTTATAAAAAAGCTGTTTGCACCTAAAAGATCCCATGGATAAACTATAGGAAACCAGTAATCTTCTACTGTTTTAACATTGACCTTTTTAGCTTCAACAAGATATTTAAGATAGTCTGTTATCTCGTATTCTCCTCTTTTTGATTTTGTCAGTTTTTTTTTAAAAATCTCTTTTGTAAAGACGTAAAGTCCTGTATTGGCCAGATCAGATATCCTTATTTTAGGCTTTTCAACTATCTTTTTTAAGATGTTGTTTTTTTGTACAATGACACCAAAATTTTCAGGATTGGAAACTTTTTTTACAAGAACGCAGAACTCATGTTCTGTGCATCTTTTTATGTCTTCATTTGAAAAAAAATCATCACCATTCATCACGATGAATTTATCTTTTAGCATATTTTTTGCAGACATTACTGCATGTCCTGTGCCCAGAGGTTCTTTTTGCTTGATATATTTTATATCAATATTTTCGAATTTGTCACCTATCTTTTCTTTTATCTGATCTGACAGATAATTGACAACTATCACTGCCTCATCAACAATACCATCTAATTGAGAAAGGTTGTGCTCGATAATTGTCTTATTTGCAGCTTTAAGCAAGGGTTTTGGTCTTGTCTTTGTCAATGGGTATGTTCTTGTGCTTTTTCCTGCTGCAAGTATTACTGCCTGCATTATGATCCCTCCTTTAAGATTTTTAGAAGATCTTCATGAATATGTGAATTTGAAGCAACAATCTTTGAAAAATCATTTTCTATCGGAATTCCTGAAAAATCTGTTACTTTTCCCCCTGCTTCCTTAATTATTAAAATTGCTGCTGCTGAATCCATAATTTTTAAACCAAGCTCCCAGTATCCATCTAATCTTCCAGCAGCAACATAACACATGTCAATGGCTGCTGAACCAGATCTTCTTATGCCTCCTGCAATCTTGACCATCTTTGAAAGATATTTTAGGTTGTCCATGTCGGTTTCTATCCTTGTATAAGGAAAGCCGGTTGCAATAAGGCTCTTTCTTAATGTGCTTATTTTTGACACCCTGATCTTTTTTTTGTTAAGATAAGCACCTTTATTTTTTTGAGCAGTAAACAACTCATTCAGATAAGGCACTTTAACAACACCAGCGAGGGGCTTGTTGTTTTTATACAATGCAATGCTTATGGAAAACATCGGATAATTATGGGCAAAGCTAGTTGTTCCGTCAATAGGATCAATTATCCAGATATATTCGCATCCTTCGCACTGGTTCTTGTTTTCTTCTAAAATAAATCCGTGATCAGGATATCTTATTTTTAAGAATTCTAGTATTTTTTTTTCTGCTTTTTTATCAGCATCAGTAACAAGATCAACTTCTCCCTTATTTTCGATTATCTTTTTTTTGTTAAAGTATGACATTACTATATTTTCAGCAAGCTCTGCTGCTTTTTCTGCGTCTTTTAGATAATTCATTTTCCAATCTCTTTTTTTATTATCTTTTTTAATTGGTTTGCAAGACCATTTATCTGATCCTTATCTTTTCCCTCAACCATTATCCTGCAGACATCCTGTGTTCCGGAATACCTTACAAACACTCTTCCGTTTTCTTTAAGTTGTTTTTCTGCCTGTTTTAATTTCTTACTGAATCCAGGAATTTTTTTAAAAGTTTTTTTTTCTGAAATATCAACATTTAAAAGCACCTGTGGATATCTTTCAAATTCAGAAGAAAGCTCTGACAGTTTTTTTCCGGTAAGTTTCATTATTCTCAAGATCTGCAGCCCGGAAATTGTACCGTCTCCTGTTGAGTTATAATCTGAAAATATGATATGGCCTGACTGCTCTCCCCCAAGATTAAAATTGTTTTTTCTCATCTCTTCAATCACATAGCGGTCTCCGTTTTTTACTCTTACAACTTTTATACTATTTTTTTTCATAAGATCATCAAATCCAAGATTTGTATATTTAGTTACGACAACAGTATTATTTTTTAATTTTCCTTTATTTTTCATATGTAGGGCTGAGACTGCCATCAGGATATCTCCATCCAGGATGTTTCCTTTCTCATCTACAGAAATTATCCTGTCTGCATCCCCATCTAATGAAATACCGATATCTGCTTGATGTCCGAGAACAGCCGCCTTTAATATCTCTGGATGCAGTGCTCCTGAATCTTTGTTTATATTTAACCCGTCCGGAGAATTATTTATTACAACGACATCAGCTCCTAATTCCCTGAAAATTGTTGGTGAGACCTTGTATCCTGCACCATTTGCGCAATCAACAACAACTTTTAATCCCTTTAAGGAGATGTTATTAACTGATGCTTTAGCATATTCAATGTATCTGCCCTGTGCATCATCTATCCTGTAAGCCCTTCCGATTTTCAAAGAAGAGACATTATGCTCAGAAAGATTTTTTATAAAAATCATTTTTTCGATTTTTTCTTCAACTTCATCAGGAAGCTTAAAACCATTCTTGTCAAAGAGCTTTATTCCGTTGTCCTCTGCAGGATTATGTGATGCTGATATCATTATTCCTGCGTCAGCTGCAAAGCTTCTTGTGAGATGAGCAACTGCCGGAGTCGGAAGAGGACCTACAAGAAGAACATCTGCACCAATAGAAGTTATGCCTGATGTCAATGCATATTCAAGCATGTAGCCTGAAAGTCTTGTATCCTTTCCTATGATGAATTTAGGGTTTTTTGCTGATTTTTTTAAAACAACTGCTGCTGCTTTTCCGATCTTTAAGGCCATCTCAGCTGTTATCGGATATTTGTTTGCGCATCCTCTTACACCATCTGTACCGAATAATTTTCTCATATAAATTTCATACAGAAATTTATTAGCTTATAAAGTTAATTAATAAAAAGATTATAATTTTTTATGAAAAAAAATAAAAATTATAATCTTTTTATATTTTAATAGAGAATTTATCATTTAATTTAAAATAAAATGATAATTGAGCTCCTTTATAATAAATAAATTGAAAATATTTTTCTTTGAAATTTATTTATTATAAAAAACTATATAAATATTATAAAATTTCTTATAATAATGCCGTATTTAAAAACAGATAATCTTAATACTGTATATGCTGTTGATCTTTCATACCATGGGAAGACAAAGGTAAATTCAAAATGTAATCTTAAAGATTTTAGTAAAATTACAGGATTATTTGTCAAAAAATTAAACATAGTAGATCCTGTTATCTGTGCTCATTCAGCAGGAGCTTTAGTTGCAATTGATTATGCACAAAATTATCCTGTAAAGGAGTTGGTCCTGATACAGCCCGGAGGATTAAATTATTATAATTCTGCTGCCTATTTCTTGTTTAAACTCATTTTTCTAAAATCTTTATACAATCATTTTAGATATCCCTTACAGATACTCTACCAGATTTAATAAAAATTTAAAAACTGCAGACTCATATCTATTGATAGAACCCATGTCTGGCTGGCTCTTGAGCCTGAAAAAATAAGATTGTATTTATGAGAAGAAAAATGACAAAAACTTATTTATTAAGAGAGAAAAACAATGAACTTTATTACAGTAAAGCAATCATTTTAGATAATCCCGCTTCCCTTAAAATA
>WJJD01000082.1 GCA_014729915.1 Candidatus Woesearchaeota archaeon
AAATGATCTTGCTGCACAGCTTTTTGCATCAGGAATTGTCGGAATTTTTGCAGGAATACTCATACTTGTACTCGGGCATACAATTAATATAATGCTTGGGATCTTGAGTCCGTTTTTGCATTCATTAAGACTTCATTATGTGGAATTTTTTACTAAATTTTTTAAAGGAGGAGGAAAAAATTACGATCCGTTTGGAAATCATTAAAAATTATATTGGAGGTTAAAAACAATGGTAGATATAGGAACAGGACTTGTAGCAATCGGAGCAGGAATAGCTCTGGCAGGAAGTGCCCTTGCTACTGGTTGGGCTGAGACAAACATCGGTACAGCAGCAATCGGTGCTATGGCTGAAAAAGAAGAATTATTCGGAAAAGGATTGATCTTGACAGTTATCCCTGAGTCAATTGTGATCTTCGGATTAGTTGTTTCAATTTTGATAATCGGACTAGCACAGCACTAAAAAATGGGACTTGAACAGATTAAGTCTGAGATAATCGGAAAAGCTGAAAAAAAAGCTCAGAAAATTATCAAAGATGCTAAAAAACAGGCTGCAGAGATTCAAAAAGAAGCAGATAAAGAGATATCAGAATATAAAGATAAGAAACTAAATCAGAAACAAAAAGCAATGGATGATTATAAGAGGCTCAGTGAATCAGGCATTGAATTTGACAAGAAAAGCTTAAATCTTAGCATGAAGAAAGACATTCTTGATAAAGCAAAGATACAAACCCAAAAAAAATTAAAAGATTTGAAAAAATCTGAAAGGAAAAAGCATATCAGGAAATTGATCAAAAAAGCAGAAAATGATATTTCAGTTGATAAAGTAATCTGCAGTGCACAAGATAAAAGTGTAATAGAGAAAAAAACCGATGTAAAAGATTTATCCGGGGGAATAATTGCAGTAAATAAAGACTCAACAATAAGGATTGATTACAGTTATGATAATATTTTAGGACAGGTTTTTCAGGATAATTTAAATAAACTTTCAGATATATTGTTCAGGTAAAATGGTACAAAAACTTAAATTTTCATTGAATGCTTATGCATATGCCCGAGTTTCTGCAATGAGTGCTAAGCTTCTTAAGGCTGCTGAGTACAGGATGCTTTTGAAGATGAAAATTGCAGAGATTGCAAGATTTTTAGAAGAATCTGAGTATAAAAAAGAAGTTGATATGTATGCAATTGAATATGAAGGAGTTTCCCTTGTTGAAAGAGCTGTTTCGCAAAACTTGGCTAATACATTCAGAAAAATTTTGAGAATGTCTGATGAAACAATGCAGATAATTCTTAATAATTACCTTAAAAAATGGGATATTGAGAATATTAAGACTATCATAAGAGCAAAACAATCAGACATGAAAAACAATCAGATCATTGATCTTTTAGTTCCTGCGGGGTGTCTTGATAAAAACAGGTTTACCGGTTTATTAATTGAAAATGAGCCTGAACAAATTTTAATAAAATCAGGAATAATTGATATGAAATATTTCAAAGAAGCTTTAGATGTTTTAAAACATACAGGAAATATGTTTTATCTGGAAAATCAGTTAGATAAATATTATTATGATCAGCTGATTTTACTTTCAGAAAAAATTCCTTCAGGAGGAGCAGGGTTTAAGAATCTTATTTTAACTGAGATTGATCTTTTAAATATTAAAAATCTTTTTGATTTTAAGAAAACAGGACAAAAAAATATTGAAAAATATATTTTTTATTCTGGACTAAAGCTGAACAGGGCATTATTGAATGAGATGATCGCTGCAGGAAATCTGGATGAACTGAGTGCAATTGTTAAAAAATCAGCCTACAAAAAAATTGTGTCTGATGCTCAAAATAATTATTCAAAAGACAGCTTTTTAATTGGTATTGAGATGGAATCTGAAAAATTAAGGCTCAGGAAAGCCAAAGATATGTCGCAGCTTTCACCAATATCAGTTAATAAGATTTTAAGTTATATGTTAAGAAAAGAGATTGAAAGGAAAAATTTAATCAAGATTATAAAATCAAAACAGATTGATCTTGCTGAAGACATCATAAAAAAGCAGATTATTGCAGGTTAAAATGTCAAAGATAATTGTAATTGGCGGAAGAGAATTTTCATTAGGATTCCGGCTTACTGGAATTAAGGAGCTTGTTGAAATTAAGGATAATGAATCACCAGATTCAATAGCTAAAATTTTCAGAAAAGTAATAGATCAACCCGATTCAGGTATCATAATAACAGATGAGAAGACTGCATCAAAACTTGATGAAAATTTCAGAAGGCAGATTGAGTCATCAGTAAAACCTATTGTTATGGTGATGTCATTGGAAAGAACACATGATAACTTAAATGAGATGATAAAGAGCTCATTAGGTGTTGATCTTAATGTTTTAAACTAAGGGTAACAAATATGAAAAAAGGAAGAATTTTTAGGATAGCAGGACCGGTTGTTGTAGCAAAAGATCTTGAGGCAGGAATGTATGATCTTGTCAAGGTCGGAAATGAAGAATTGATGGGAGAAGTAATCAAGATTGATAAGGATAAGACAACAATCCAGGTCTATGAGGATACAACAGGCATCAAACCAGGGGAACCTGTAATTAATACAGGGGAAGCTCTTTCTGTTGAGCTTGGCCCGGGTCTTTTGGGAAGCATCTATGACGGGATTCAAAGGCCTTTGCCTGTTTTAGAAAAAAAGATGGGTAATTTTATCAAGAGAGGGGTTTTTGCACACGGTCTTTCACAAGAAAAGAAATGGAAATTTACTGCAAATGTTAAAAAAGGGGATAATGTCGCTGCAGGAGATATTCTTGGAGTTGTTAAAGAGGTTGAGGGAATCTCTCACAGTATATTGGTACCTCCAGGTATATCCGGAAAGATTAAGAAGATCAGTTCCGGTGAATTTACTGTACAAGATGATATCGGAGAGTTAGATAATGGAAAAAAATTATCTCTCATGCAAAAATGGCCTGTCCGTACTCCAAGAAAATATCATGAAAAACTTCTTCCTGAAAAACCGCTTGTTTCAGGACAAAGAATCCTTGATGCTCTTTTTCCACTTGCAAAAGGAGGAATGGCAGCTATTCCAGGGGGATTCGGGACAGGAAAAACTGTTGCACAACAGACTTTAGCTAAATGGGTTGATGCTGATATTATTGTTTATATAGGTTGCGGAGAGAGGGGTAATGAGATGACTGAAGTTCTTACAGAATTTCCTGAATTAGAGGATCCCAGGACAAAAAGATCCCTTATGAACAGGATGGTTCTTATTGCAAATACTTCAAATATGCCTGTTGCAGCAAGAGAAGCTTCTGTTTACACCGGAATTACCATTGCTGAATATTACAGGGACATGGGATTTTCTGTTGCGCTTATGGCTGATTCAACTTCAAGATGGGCTGAAGCTATGAGAGAGATCTCATCAAGGCTTGAAGAGATGCCCGGAGAAGAAGGATATCCTGCTTATCTTGCAACAAGGCTTGCCCAGTTCTATGAAAGGGCAGGCAAGGTAATAACTTTAGGAAAAAAACAGGGATCAATCACTGTTATCGGTGCTGTAAGCCCACCCGGAGGAGATTTTTCAGAACCTGTTACACAAAATACTTTAAGGGTTATCAAGACATTCTGGGCTCTTGATCCCAGGCTTGCACAAAGAAGGCATTTTCCTGCAATAAACTGGCTTAATTCATACAGCTTATATAAGGAGTCTTTAGATAAGTGGTTTAACCAGTCAGTTGACCAGGACTGGAGCAGGTATACAAAAGAGATAATGAGCTATCTGCAGGAAGAAGAGAAACTCTTAGAGATCGTACAGCTGGTTGGAAGCGATGCACTTCCTGAAAGGCAGCAATTGACATTGGAGATTTCAAGGATGATCAGGGAGTTTTTTCTGCAGCAGAATGCATTCCATGAGGTTGACACATATTGCCCTCCTGAAAAGACCTTCATGATTATGGAGCTTATCTTAATGTATGCAGAAAGGGCAAAACAGGCTCTTGAATCTGGTGTTTCTATTTCCACAATTATTTCTATGAGGTCAAAAGAAAACATTGCAAATCTTAAATTCACAAAAGATTATAAAAAAGAGATAAATAAATTAAAGCTTGATATAAGATCAGAATTTAATAATATGTAAATGGTGAAAATAAATGCTTAAAGAATATAAAACAATAACTCAGGTAGCAGGTCCGTTAATCTTTGTCAAAAAAACACATGATATTGGATACAATGATCTTGTTGAGATAAAACTTCCTGACGGGTCCATTAAAAACGGGCAGGTTCTTGATACAAGCAAAGACATTGTTGTTGTACAGGTTTTTGAAGGGACAAGAGGAATTGATAAGAACAATACATGGGTTAAGTTTTTAGGAGAAACTATTAAATTAAATGTGTCTAAAGAAATGCTTGGAAGAATCTTAAATGGTGCAGGTGAACCGATTGACGGGGGAGCAAAAATTATTTCTGACAAGCAGATGGAGATTACCGGAGCTGCAATAAACCCTTATTCAAGGATTGCGCCAAGTGATTTTATCCAGACAGGAATATCAACTATTGACGGGTGCAACACTCTTGTAAGGGGGCAGAAACTTCCTATTTTTTCAGGATCAGGTCTTCCGCATAATGAGATTGCGCTGCAGATTGCAAGACAGGCTAAAGTACCGGGTAAAGAAAAAGAATTTGCTGTTATTTTTGCTGCAATGGGTATTACAAATGAAGAAGCGCAGAGCTTTATGAAAAATTTTGAAGAGACAGGTGCTCTAAAGAGAGCTGTGGTTCTATTGAATCTTGCTGATGATCCTGCTGTTGAAAGGATAATTACACCCAGGATGGCTCTTACAGCTGCAGAATACCTTGCTTTTGAGCAGGGAATGCATGTCCTTGTCATTCTTACTGATATGACAAATTATTGCGAAGCATTAAGGGAGATCGGTGCTGCAAGAGAAGAGATTCCGGGAAGACGGGGGTATCCCGGGTACATGTATACTGATCTTGCATCTATATATGAAAGAGCAGGAATGATACAGGGAAAAAATGGATCAATAACCCAGATTCCGATCCTAACAATGATCGGTGATGATATAACTCATCCGATCCCTGATCTCACTGGCTATATTACAGAAGGCCAGATAGTTCTTGCAAGGGATCTTCACAGGAAGAATATCTATCCGCCTATTGATATACTTCCTTCATTATCCCGGCTTATGAATTCAGGTATTGGTCCTGAAAAGACAAGGGATGATCATAAACAGGTGTCTGACCAGCTATATGCTAATTATGCTGAAGGCAGGGACTTGAGGGGTCTTGTTGCGATTGTGGGAGAAGAAGCTCTCTCTGACAAGGATAAGAAACTCCTTAAATTTGCTGATCTTTTTGAAGAAAAATTTGTTACTCAGTCAAAAGATGAGGACAGGAGCATTGCTGATACATTGGAGATTGGCTGGAAATTGCTTGAGACAATGCCAAAATCTTCACTTACAAGAATTGATCCGAAATTACGTGACAAGTATTATAAAAAAAATTCAAATGACTGAATTTTTTTGTTGGCAGATATTTTTAGTATTAAAAAAATTTATTTTGATTTGGTTAAATATTATCAATTTAGAAAAGCGTTATTAAATTTTTTTCAAACTTTGTTTGAAAAAATTTTATGGAGGTTAAAAATGACAAAAGAAGCTCACGAGATTTTAAATAAATTGTTAAGAGGGAATAAGAAATACCAAAAGAATTGTCAGGAAGTATTTGAAGATCTGAAATCTGGACAGTCTCCGAAAGTAACTCTTCTTACCTGCGGAGATTCACGGGTGCCTGCATCTATTTTTGGAATAGATGCTTTAAATGAGATTTTTACAGTAAAAAATATCGGCAACCAGATAAGGATTTCTGAAGGATCTTTAAAGTATCCGATACTACACCTTAAGACACCGATTGTTATTATTCTTGGCCATACAGGATGCGGAGCGATCAAGGCTGCAACCTCTGACTATAGGAAAGAGGATGATGCTATCCAGAGAGAACTTATCGGGCTTAAGAATTCAATATTAAGGGCACAGCACGAGATAAAAAAAGATGTTTCTGATGAATTACTAAAGCAGTGTATGATTTCTGAGATTAATGTTGATCATCAGATTGACAAGCTTCTTCTTGATTATAATATCAAACCAAAGATCGAAAACCAGGAGGTTGTTCTTATCGGAATGATGTTTGATATACACGATATATATGAGAAAGGTTGTGCAAAAATATTTATTACAAATATCAATGGGAATCGTGATGTTGACAAGATAAACACACATCCTGTCTTAAAATTGTTTTCAGAAAAAGAAGATGTTGTTAAGAGACTCACATGAATGTAAAACCAACCAGATCAGAGCTGATGAAGCTAAAAAAAAAGATTAAGTTAGCCATATCAGGTCATAAGCTTCTCAAGAAAAAAAGAGACGGCCTAATCTTAGAATTTTTTGAGATCCTTAAAAAAACTAAAACAGTAAGAGAAGAGCTTGAAGAGAAATACAAAGAAGCACAGGAAAAGATCAATTATGCAAGGCTTTTAAATTCAGACCAGGAGATAATTTCGATGTCTCTTGCAGTAAAGACTTCTCCAGAGATTACCGTTGAAAAAAAAAACATCATGGGTGTTGTTGTCCCAAAGATTTCAACAGAAAGAAAGGGTTCAGATAAGGGATTCGGTGTGGTTTCCAGTTCTATTGCTGTAAGAGAAGCTGTAGCAGCCTATGAAGATCTTATTGAGCATATCATTCTTGTTGCTGAGGTTGAGACAAGCTTAAAAAAGCTGCTTGAAGAGATCGATTCCACAAAGAGGCGTGTAAATGCTCTTGAGCATGATCTTATTCCGAGAATGAACTCAACAAAGAAGTTCATTGAATTAAGATTGGAAGAGCAGGAAAGAGAAACAATCTTCCGGACAAAAAGGATAAAGAAGGGACGGTGAATCAAACTTCTCTCATTGGCTCTCTTTGCCATATGAACGGTTGGTATATGTCTTTAAACAATTTTCCGACAAGTCTCTGGGCTTCACAAGAAGGATATGCAACGTTACCGTAATCAGCAAGGGAACTTGCAAGATTTTGCACATTTTCAAACAGTTCTTCGAATTTATCAAGAGTTGCATCAATTGACTGAAGGGCTTTTTGATTTCCTGTTTTAATCAGGTTTTCTTTTTTCCTTAATAGATCCAAGCTTAACTCAGTCAAATAATAAGCCGCAGAAGCAGCGCAATAAATCTGCTTATTAATAACATTTTTCTTGACTTTTCCTGACCTTTGAAGATAACCAATGGAAAGGAGGCTTACATGAGCAGCAGCTGCGTAATATGAAGAAAGCTTATCTGCTCTCGTTTTCTGAAATTCGTCCTCACTGATGTCTTGCCTGGTGTCAAAATATGCGGCTTGAATGTATCTATCGAAAAAATTCTTCTCTTCTGTAAAATTAAATATCCTTCCGCGTTCTAACCTTTTACCAAGCCTTTTGAAACATCTGTTTGTTTTGCCAAATTCAAGTCCGGACACATCATATGAAATCTCAATTTTGTCATTTGCCCAAAGATCAAAACCATGTTCATGAGTATATAGCTCATCCGAAGGGAGGACCATTGATTTGGCAGCATCTTCGAACCTGTTTCTTGTTTTCGGCTCTTCCCAGTCCAAGCACCATAAAACATCATAATCCATTAAAAAATTCTGCAGTTTTCTGTCAAAAATTGGACCGATATCTCTATTGTCCTGAGTAAGAATATCTATTACAGGTTCATATTTATCAAGAATATCTGAAAATATTTGGTCAATGACTGATGCATCCCCTATTCTTGAATCTTCATCAGGAATAATATCGTATTTTCTTGTGAATGTTGTAGGGCAAGGAGAAAACTCTTTAAAATAACCGAACACTCTTTTGGTCTGAAAAGAGATTTCTTCTTTTATTTGATCAATACCTGTGCTCTGCTCATTCTCCTCTCCCAGTTCTTTATGAGCAAGCGCCGTAGTATCTGCTAATGCTTCAACATGTTTTCCAAAAACTTCTCTTGAAGGATCCGGTCCTCTTTGCCACATATAGGTGATGTAAGCCGAGCCGGCAAGCAATCCAAGAGACGACAGAAGTAGATTTGATTGTGTAAAACAGTAGTATGCTCCCATAGCCAAAGTCAAAGCAATACTTTTAAAAGATGTATTTTGTACAAAGGCAGATAAGCTATTTAATGCATAGTTTGAAAACTCAGAAACCAGGTTTCTTGATACAGGCATTGAAAGAACGGTCCAGGGATGTCCATCTTCATTCGAGACACCTATCAGTGGAACAACCCTCCGGTGAATACCGTTCACACTGCCATTTAATAATTCAGATAATTTTCCGAGTGATTCTACCTCATACTGAGAATAAGGCTTAAGGCAATAGCTGAGATTCATGTCTTTAAATTCTCCAACTCCGCTTATATCAACTTGATAAACAGATGGGTCATCCTGATCCTGTGATGATTTCTGGAACTGTACTGCAATTGGAAATACATTTATCTCAGCAAATTTTTGATATTGTTCCGGAGATTCACTATCAAGTTTATCTATAAATTCCTCAACCCTTCTTAACAATCTGTTTCCTGCGCTTTGATAAAGTGCCTTACGCCTGTTTTCCGGGGTAGAATGAAGGTCTTTGATTATTTTGATTTCTTGTTGCAGTTCATCAAGCTTCACAGGACATGAACTTCTATGATAAGAGATTGCTTCTGCTACACTTTGATCAAGCCTGGGAATTCGGTAACCGGGATATCCAGGAATTTCATCCTTTTGAATCAACTCATCCAATCCGACAGCTTTGGCTCCGGGATTGAATCTGACTGGATCGTAAGCTAGCCCAGGCCAATGATAATGCAGGATGCAGGAATCCAGATCTTTTTCTCCCATTATTTCCGGCAGAGCTTTTTCTAAAACTTCTATAAGAAGCTCTTCCTGAAAATTTAGATTATTCAGATATTTTCTTACAGCTTTTACTGCTGTTCTTTTAATTTTTGCTCTGTCATCCATTATGCCTGATACGGATAAAAGAAATTATTATTTAGTCACAGTCCAAGCCAGAGGAGAAATAGAGAATAGAAATAATAGAGAATAGAAGAAAATAGAAGAAAATGTTTTACAAAGATGGAGATTTTCCTGCATATATATTTGACAAGAAATTTGATAAAGAGGAATATAAAGGATT
>WJJD01000083.1 GCA_014729915.1 Candidatus Woesearchaeota archaeon
AAATCCGAACAGAAATATCCCAAATATTGAAAGTACAAGTGTCGTAAGGCTGAGTGCAATTCCAATAACTGCATATTTTCTTTTTTGGTATTTTTTAGGATTCTTTTCTGCTAATCTTAAAGCTTTTAACCCGAACCAGAGAGAAACAATTGCAAAACCAATATTAAACAGGGGAACCCAGAATCCTAAACTTAAATAAAATGATGTTTTTGAATAAAAATTATCTTGTGTTGCCAATTTAGACATCTCCTGAAAAATTTCCCTGTTTTTTGAGCATAAACCAGGTCATCTCTCTACCAAATACTGCTTTTAATATCCCGTATGTCACCACAAATATAACAACCAGGCCTACACTAAAAGATGCAAAAAGCATCTTGGGTATGTCTTTTACTTTTTTTGCAAGAAAAAATGTGATTGAGCATGTCAATAAAAATCCTGATGTTAAAAGTATGTTTAATGTTGTTTGAGAGATAAACTTTCCCCAGTTAACAACTTCAGGCCTGTGAGTTATGATTGACAGGAATCCTGTTACTGACAACATAAAAAATAAAAGAGTAATAATGTAGCCTGAAAGTAAAAGAAAAGTGTTAATCTTGTCCTTAAAAACAAGTTTTCTGCTAAATATTATCTTTTTAAAATAAATCTTTAGTGCAGTAATAACTCCATAAGCCCATCTCATCTGCTGCTTGGAAAGATCCCTTACTGTAAAAGGTGCTTCACATTCACAATACAAATCTTCTAAATAAATTATTTTTTTCCCTGCAAGAGTCAATTTCAAAGAATATTCAATGTCTTCTGTTAAAGCTCCACTTCTCCATCCTCCCAATTTAATTAAATCTTTTTTTTTAATTGCTTCTGCAGAACCTGCAATAAATTTATTGGAATTGATCCTGTTTAGGAAAGGAAGCCCAAGGTAATGTGTAAATATTGGTATTGTTCCGCCGATTACTGAAGATAGATTTTTTGAAAAATTCTTTGTTTTCCATCTTGCCTGGACAGCTGAAACCTTTTTGTCATGTACAAAAGGAGCTATAATTCGTCTCAAAAAATCCTTTCCCGGAAGAAAATCTGAATCAAAAATAACAATATAGTCTCCTTTTGTATATTTTAACATATGAATCAAATTACCGGGTTTAAATCCTTTATTTGTGCCTCTTCTTGTTACTTTAACTAACTCATGTTTGTCTGCAAAAGCATCTATTTTTTGTGATATTTTTTTATCAGAACTATCATCTCCTATTATTATCTCATATTTGTCCTTTGGATAATCAAAGTTTAAGCATCTCTTTGCACAGTTTAATGCCGCAAGCTCATTATATGTGGGAATTTGGATAGTAACTTGAGGAAGATCCTTATTTTTTACTGGTTTTTCCCTATACTTATTTTTTTTAAATATCAGATAAATTCCGATAACAACATAAGAAAATGTTATAAAAATCGTAAAATAGAAAAGGATATAAAAAGTCAAATCAAAAATATTATGCATATAATCAAGCATTATTCTGGAGTAGTCAGTAAAATATGTATATACATAATCTCCTATCATCTCATAGAAATTAAAAATTAATTCAAAAATAAAAATAATGTACTCTCTTATGCTATTCATAACACTGTTCCTCACTTAGCTGCAAATAATGTGATAAATTAATTTTAATTACCTCTTTTATCATGTCAGTAAAAGCTATTCTTTTGATAAGTCTTCATATTTAAATATTTTTATGTTTTATAAAAATTCGCAGTTTTTTAAAAAATATGGGTGTAAAATGGAGTAATTATTTTTTACAATCCCTCATGATCTATCTTGATGATATTTCCATATTTCAATATTTTCTTCTAAGTAGATGTTTGTAAAGATTCTTGAATTTTTCATAAGAAATAAAAGCCCCTGGTCAGATGTTTCCCAAACTTTGTTTTTCATGACCGGATTTATCCATATATAAGAAATATTATATTTATTAAGTAAACTTTTTGTAACTATTAAATCCCGTGAATAATAAATTGACTCAGAATCCTTTATCCTAATCCTGTCCCTGGAAGATTCATAATATTCAATATCTGTGATTACAGGTCTTTTTGAGACAGCCTGGATCAAATTGCCGTTTGTGTAATGGGAAAAAATAATGCTTCCCTGATCTGAATTGTTCTGAAGCCATTTCAGGCTTTGAATTTCATTGATATGAGGAGGAAAAGATACTGCCCTGTTTATATATGAGACAGATGAGAAAAAAAGCCCGCAGATTATCAGTAAAAGTGCATACTCCTTTAATATGCTTAATTGCCATTTTAGATTTTTTAGTTTAATAAATGCTATTGCTGCAAAAAAACAAAGAAAAAACTCTAAAAATATAAGAAAACCTGGATAATATACTGAATATATTCCAAGTATTGCAATAACAAAATAATAAAGAGAAAATCTTGTTTTTTTCCTCCATGAAATTAAAAGACCAATTAAAGAAAGCGCTATAGAAAATATGCCAAAACCAAAATCAGCCCCAAGATCTGTCACATGATTCCTATAAAAATTCAAAAATTTTACAATATTTATCCCGTTATTCTCAAATACATTTACTAATGTAAAACTAATGATCATGAATAGAAAAATCATGTTGATACTTTTTTTTGGTTTGAAATTATATATATAAGTAAAAAGTATTAAAAGCGGAATTATCAATGAAGAAAGATCAATAATTATGATCATACAAAAAATAAGCAATGAAAAAAAATATTTATCAGTTAATAACAAATATATACTTAGCAATGTCAGAAAAGCAATTATAAAATACTCGTTGAATACTGAAAATGAATAAATAAAAACAGGTGAAATGGAAAAGATTACAGTTGCAATAAAACTAAGTTCTTCAGTACAATTAAGTTTTTTTAATACCAGAAAATAAATAAGAGATGACAATACACCAAGAATAAACGGTGTGAATTTCATAATAAGTTGTTTTTCTAAAAATAAGGAAATAAAGAAATCAACTAAATCATAGTTTAAATCTTTTTCTCCAAAAAATAAGGGATTTTCTAAACCTGAAAAATTATTGAATCTTTGTGCATTATAGAGATGTTTATAAGTCTTATAACCCGGTAAATAAGGATTTGATTTTCCCCTGAAAAAATGAATAGAAATAAGAATTACTCCCGAAAGGATTATTAAAATAAGCAAATTTCTATATTTCATTTTTCAAATCACACTGTATTTTATAGATTTTATCAATGTTGTCATAGACAAGCTTAAAGCATTTGGGTTCGATATAGCTGATTTTTTCAATATTGTATTTTTCACGCGCTTTTCTTGAAAACAGGACATAATCTATGTCATATTTCATAATCTTTTGCAAAGCATTGATCTTATATATGTCTGTATATATCTGTTCTATGTCTGATATTTGAGTATTAATATTTTTAACAAGAAGATAATCTGTGTCAGCAACATTTTTTCTTTCTGAAAAATACGAAATCAAATGTCCTTCTTGGATTGTACCCAGTACTGTGGAGTTTGTTGGTGTATTGTATCTTATCCAGAAAAAGGTATTGATATAATCCTGGGTTGGTGCCTTTTCAATAGTTTCTTCAAAATACTGGAGCCCCGGTATCAGGGAGGTAATACAAAATAACAGAATGATCAGAACAAAAAATAATTTTGATGTCCAGGAAAATCTTGTCTTTCTCAAGTAAACTGATGCCTCTTTTATCAATCTTGAAGATAGTACTGCCAAAGTGCAGCTTAAAAATAGCAGTGTATCTGTAATAGTTATCAATTTAAACCAGGAAAGAGCAAATGTTGATATGCAGAGAGAAATTAAAAGATATATTCTTTTGCTTTTTCTTTTGAACAAATAATTGTATATGACTATTACACCAAATATCAAAGGTATGAATCCTATCGTATATATCGCCTCCCAAAGAGTTATATGAGCAAAGAATTGTCCAAGAATCGCTTCTGGAAGATTTTTCCAGATCACTTTCATACCATGTGATATAAATGCTTTCTTGTAGACAATAAAATTTAACCAGAGATAAAAAAACAGACTAAAAAGAGTAAATTCAATCTCTCTTCTCGTAATTTCAATTTTCTGGATGTAGCATAACAATAAATAAATCAAAAGACTAAAGACAAGAATAAAACTCAGGGAGCTTGTTAAAAGCATCGCCGATAGTAAAATAATCATATATGTCCCGTATTTTCTGTACACCTTTTTCTTCACATCCCGTGACATTCTGATAAAATAGTATATCAGAAAAAACATGCTCGGGACAAGAACAGAATAGACATTTATTGAATTTATTGTTTCTGCCATGAGAATTGGAATGAAGCCGGAAAAAAAAGAGGATAACAGGGAGCTGGTTTTGTTTCTTGAAATCTGGTAGGAAACCAGATAAACAGCAAAGATATTAAGTGAGATTATCAGGTTTGGTATTATCTTTGATACGATAATTGAAGAAAAAAAAAATGAAAACAAGCTTATAAAATAATAGTAAAACGGAAGTTCAATATGCAACTTTCCACCATAACTTAGTTTGTCATGTGAAATCAATTTTCCTGTTTTTTTTATATGTTTAATTTGTCTTAAGAAATAATATGATTCATCATCAGTAAAAAACTTTGTTTGAAAAGCAAAAAACAGCCTTACACTAAATACGAATAGAAAAATTATAATCAAAATCAAATGATGTTTTTTTATTTTCATTTTTGTATCATACATATTTTCCTTTTATTTATTAAAAACATAATAAATTATTTATATTTAATCAGATAAATATATATTTAATGAATTTCTTCTCAAACAGAAATTCATATATGTAAAAAATGCAAAGAAAGAAAAAGAAAAAATATAAACCCAGTATTCCTTATAAAGAGTTTGTAACAAATAAGAAAATTATTTTTATTTTTATAGTGTTTCTTGTATTGTCTGCTTTTATTGGAATGAAAGTTATGTTTTTTGTTAGTCTTTTTATTGTAAGCAATGCTCTCCTTCTTACTGTTGACAGATATATTGACATGCCGATTGATATCGAATTTTCAACACTCGGGGCTGTTCTTTGCACTCTAACTTTCGGACTGAAGTGGGGTATTTTTGTAGGGGCTGCATCAAAGATTGCAGCAACATTCTATGTAGGAAAAATCAGAGCTGATCACCTTTTCATGATTTTCGGTTACATTGGAGAAGCTTTTCTAACTTCTCTTCTCGCACCTCTAAACCTGAATTTGATTGCTTTAGGATTAACAGTTAATATATTATATAATATTTATATTTTTATTATTTCAAAATACATAATGGGAATGAGAATTTTTGATATTGTCGGATATGGAGTATCAAATCTTTTATTTAATCTTGTTCTTTTTGCTGGTTTCGGAAAGATAATTTTTGGGATTATGAATTAACTTATACCAGTCAATCAGATTGGAAAGTCCCTGATCTATTTTTACTTTAGGTTCAAAAGCCAATAATCTTTTTGCTTTTGAAATGTCTGCATATGTTATTTTTACATCTCCTTTTGGTATTGGTTTTTGTATTATTTTTGCTTTTTTATTTAGTTTTTTTTCAATTATAGAAATAAATCTTTTCAGCTTAACAGGATCTGAATTTCCGAGATTGATTATCTCAAATCTGAAATTTTTTTCAAGTGCAGTCAAAATACCTGAAACAATATCTTTAATATATGTATAATCACGTTTTGAGGTGCCGTTGCCATACATTTCAATAGGTTTATCATTATATATCAGATTTGTAAATTTATAGGGTGCCATATCTGGCCTTCCCCTTTCTCCGTATACTGTAAAAAATCTTAAGCATGTTATATTTAAGGAGTAAAGATGTGAGTATGTTTTGCAAAGGAGTTCTCCTGCTTTTTTTGAGCTTGCATAAGGACTTATCTGATTGTCTGTCCTGTGTTTTTCTGAAAACGGTATTTTTTTATTTTCTCCATAGACACTGGAAGAAGATCCGAAAATAAAATTGTTTATTTTAAATTTTTTAGCTAGCTCTAAAAGGTTTAATGTCCCGTTTACATTAACATCAAAATAAAGTCTTGGTTTTTTTAAAGATGGCCGTACTCCGGCTCTTGCTGCAAGATGGATAACTTTGTCAATATCCTCTTTTTCAAATATGTTCTTAATATTGCTGAAATTTCTTATGTCTTCATTATATATTTTAAAATTCTTGTTATTTCCTATATTTTTGATGTTTCTCTTCTTAATTTCCGGATCATAATAGTCATTAAAATTGTCAACACCAATAACCTGATAATCTCTCCTTAAAAGCTCTTCACAGGTGTGGCTTCCGATAAATCCTGCTGCTCCTGTGACAAGAATCTTTTTCATTTTGATAGAATTCTGTTTACCACTTGACCTTCCATACAATGATCCTCTGGCCCTGGACATCTCTCACATCACTGAATTTTTCAAAATGATCCATTCCTTCTCCCTCAAGATAAAACAGCCTGGTAAAAGTGCTTCCGACAAGCTCAGGAGCCATAAGAACCATCCTGTAGTTTCCTCCTGTATTTACAAGTACAAAAGAAATGTCATTAGGAAGCACATCGTTTTCATAGGTCTTTTCAACAAATTCACCTTCGTCCATAAATCCGAATTTTTTCGGATGCAGGACCTTGTTGTCCTGTGTCTTTACTTCAGCATTTTTATCTTCAAGATCAATCTCGACAGGAATCTTCTGTCCGTTTCCTGCAGGAAGCCCGCAGACTAATGACGTATTGCCATTTTTTGAGCATCCGGTCCTCCCGCCGTAGCTTGGCCATGATGCTATCCAGTCATTTACCTGCCTGTCTGTTCTCAGATTCAGAAGTGTGTTATACATGTTATTAGCTTCTTTTTCAGAATAGTCAAACTCATCAATAACAGTTTCAACAAATTCAGGCTTTGATTTTGAATCAAAATAGTAGTAGAGCTTTGCCCTCTCAAAACTCCATATCCCGAAATGGGCCCAAACTCCTGATTTTCCTACCATGTCCTCGCTTGTTATAAAATAGTTTTCAGGAGCTTTGCAATGGGAAAGGCTAAGGATTTCCTCTGTCTTTTTTTCTGAAAAATAATCTTCAAGATATTCTTGTGCTTCTTCTTTGTCCATCACGATTATCTCATTTATGATTTCAATTGAAAGAATCGTATCATTTGTCTCTTCATTGATCACCTTAAAGGCGTCGTTGCTTCCGCAGTCAAGCATCCTCAAAATGCCCACTGCCTCTTCTTCTTTGGCTGTCAAAAGGGCTTTTCCAACCCAGTGTGCCATAGGGCTGTTTTGTGAAGCTCCGTCAAAAGTAACTCTCCTGTCTGCCAAGAATTTAAACCAGTGCCCAAAGTCCCACCATGAGTTGACTATTGCATCTTTTGCAGATTCGTCCTTTATTTTTGTGAGGGAAGCATACCAACCGTCATTGACATGGGGAATATATCTTTTGGACACGTTCTGTCCTGCTTTTATGGGGTTAACCAATGTTGTCAAAAGAAGCAGCAAGACAATAATTTTTGCAATATTTTTGCTGATATACAAGTGCTTTGAAGAGAACTTCACCAAAAATTCATACAAAAGACTTACAGCAATGGAGAATGCTATTGCAAAAGGCGGGATCAGCAGAAGTATGAATCTTATTCCTTTGCTTGCGGCATATATTGTTGCCATGAACCAGAAAACCAGCAGGATGCTGTACTTTACATCAATATCATACTTATAGATCAGTGATATTATTATACCTGCAAGGATCGGGATAAACAACAGGAACAGGAACAGCAAAAGGTTCATGGAAGTGTTATTGATAATCACAACAAACCAGACAAAAGACACTCCAAAATAAATGAGATTAATTAATTTCTGTTTCTTGAAATCAACTAATGTGGAAATAATACCCATAAGGGCTATTACAAACAAGAGCTTGCTTCCCACACCGTTTATTGTTTCGCCAAGAGAAGCCGGGTTAAGTTCAGCCACTGTAGTATAGACATTCGGCCAAAGGTTTGCTCCTTTTGATGCTGCTCTTAGTCGTGTAATAACTATCACATTCTTCAAGGTTATTACTCCTTTCACTGCTCTATAATTTCCTAATGCTATAGCTGTAATACTTGTTAGGGTAGTGAATAGTATCAGTAAGATAAGAACGTTTCTTATTTCCTTATCATAAAATGAGGTAATACGTTTTTTTGAATGAAGCAGGTGATAAGCAAACCTGTATCCTATATATGACAAAAGACTTGCTGTAAGAAAATAAAACAAATACCACCAGCCAGACCAAGCAAAGCTATAGAATCCAAGAGAAAAGCCTGACAGCACTGCAAATATATAGGCGTTTTTTTTATTTTTTGAAGAAATAGACCAGAAAAAAAAGGCTAAAATGATAAGAGGAAAAAAAGCATTAACTATATCGTTGTCACTTCCTAATGATCTGCTCAATATTGTTGGATGGACTGCTATTATCATTGATGTGAAAAATCCACCTATATTTCCGGCAAGTTTTTTTCCAACGAGAAACGCTGCTAAAATAGCTACTGTTGAAAGCAGCAGGGGAGTCAGAAATGCTGCCTGCATATAGGTCATTTTAGGTTGAAATATCTTAAGGAACCTGTAAAGGTAAGCTTCTATGTAAGAATAAAGATTTTTTGCTATCACAGCCCCTTTCGGTGCTTCCATATAAGTCGAGACCTGTTTCCCGTCCTCAACAATATCTCCTGGGTGTCCTTTCTCTACAATGTTTCTGGCATGCCTCATATAGTAATAGGAATCTATGTCACCAAGATATGTATAGCCGTTGTCATCCTTGAACTTTGACCGTAAATATTCTGAGTTCTGCTTGATAGCCTTCTCGATATCATTTCCCTGCTGGGCAAGGACCTGGTTAAATCTTTCATCAACCATTGCTTTCTTATTTTCAGGCGGAAGATTCGGGTACTGCTGATTTATCTGATTTGTAATGTCGTTTCTTATGCTGTTGTAGACAGACTGCCTTGCAAAATCATCAGTTATAGGAAGGTAGTGAGGATGAAGCCTGAAATAGATGTTGATAATTAATGGAATCAGAACAATAAGAAATGCTCCGTATTTTTTAATTAATACAAATATCTTATCTGTGTTTATCTCTATCTCATCGTCCTGTTTTTCCCTTTGTTTATTCTTTTTTTTTCTTTTATTGAAAACATCCTTTACCCTGGAAAAATCTAAAGAAGTATCTTCATCTTTTTTTTCAACCATATGTTCCCCCTGATGTAAACTTTAGTGTCTTTAAAATTGTAAAGCATATATAAATATTGTGATAAATTTTTAAACACTCACTTTGTTCCTTTAAAGATGGAATATAAAAAAGAATACATAACAATTTTTGTGATCATGATTACAGAGGTTCTTGGTTTTTCTTTGATACTTCCCTTTCTTCCTTACTATGTTGAAAATTTCGGAGCCTCTCCTCTTACTTACGGACTTATTCTTGCATCCTTTTCTTTTCTGCAGCTCATATCCTCGCCAATAATGGGAAAATTAAGTGACCATTACGGCAGAAGACCAATGCTTTTTTTCTCACAGCTTTCAACTTTTATCAGTTTCATAATATTGGGTCTGGCAAATTCCCTATTGATGGTTTTTCTGTCAAGAATTGTTGACGGGCTCCTTGGAAGCAACATGACCCTTGCACAGGCCTATATAAGTGACATCTCAACAAAAGAAAACAGGAGCAGAGCATTTGGTCTTGTTGGTGTTGCATTTGGCATAGGTTTTCTTATAGGACCTGCAATCGGAGGGACTCTTGCAAGAATTGACTACAGCATACCGAGCTTTATTGCTGCAGGCTTTTCATTTATTACGATTATAACGACATATTTTTTCCTTCCTGAAACTGTTAAAAGGAAAAAGGATATAAAGTTTGATTTCAAAAAGGCTTTTCATATCAATGAATTCAAAAAATATTTCCATAATAAAAAAATCTCATCAAAGCTCTTCCAGTTCTTTTCTTATACTCTTACTCATTCCATATACGTAACTGCTTTTGCTTATTTTGCCAGTCTGATGTTCGGATTCAAAGAAAATAACATCGGCTATCTGCTGACCTACATCGGTTTTTTAAGCATAATCTTAAGAGGAGTGCTGCTTGGAAAACTTATTGATATTTTCGGGGAATTCAGGCTGCGGTATGCAGGGGTTTTCTCAATCTTTATTGGAATGGTTATGTTGTCTTTTCTTCAAAATATAATTTTTTTTTATATTGCAATGACTTTATTTGCTGTGGGTTCAGGACTGTCTATGCCTCTTCTTGCAGGAGAAATATCAAGAAATGTAAGCGAAAAAGAACAGGGAGCTATAAGCGGAGTGAGAAGTTCCCTAAGGAGCATATCCCAGATCATCGGTCCTTTGATAGGTAATGCCATGATAAATTATTTTTATCCCGGGAGCCTCGGGATTGCTGCAGGAGCAGTAATCTCTGTTGCAATAATTCTGATGATCAAAGAAGATTTTTTACAGCACAGAAATTTTTCATATTAAAAAAGAAAAGAAAAAAATATCTAAATTTTCCTAAAGATCTCTTGCCTGGACAGTTTTTCTTCCATTGGCATCTGCTCTTTTGCAGGCCTGGCTCAGACTCCAAACAAGTATTGAGTTCAACCCGACAGGAAAATCGCCACCGACATTCATATCAGAAACAACATCCCTTACTTTTGATTTTACAACGAGCATCGGATCTGAAGTTATTTCACCAAGATAAACATCTCTTGCCTGGACAGTCTTTCTCCCGTTTGCTTTTGCTCTCTCAACAGCATCATTTACTGTTGCAACTGCGATCTCATTTAATTTATCAGCTACATCGCCGCCGACATTACAATCCGCAGCAACATCTCTTATCTTAGATTTAACTACAAGCATTTCTGCCATCTATATCACCTCTCAATTGTATTTTACTTAGAATTTAGTGATATTTTTAAATTCATTGGTTCAAAAACAGGCTCTAATGCTTAATATAAATAGTTTTATATATTTTTTTAAATTATGTTATCTTATGAATTTCATATCTTTGTTTTTTCCGGAAAGATTTGGCATCCCTTTTGCATTCCCGTTTTTCTGGATGGCTTCAGGATTATTTTTTGTAATATGGATCTTTTCTTTAATTGATGTTTTAATTTCTAAAAAAAGATCTGATGAAAAGCTTTTATGGATACTAATAATAGTTGTATTAAATGTTGCATGTGCAGTTTTATATTTGATTGTGGTGAGGGTAATGGATAAAAAAATTATAAAATCAAAAAAAAAATCAGCTAAAAGACTTTACAGAAGCAGAAAAAACAGAGTGATTGCAGGAGTATGCGGAGGACTTGGTGAATATTTTGATATTGATCCGGTCATTATCAGATTGATCTGGGTTTTTGTTGTTCTTGCAGGCGGCTCAGGTGTTCTAGCTTACATTATTGCCTGGATTATAATTCCGGAAAATCCTGAAAAAAGAAAAAAGAGAAGAAAAAGTAATTAGTTTTTACCTATATTTTTCCCCTGAAATCCACAGTTCCCGAAACCTCTTCCTCTTGGAAGGCTTAGCTCCTCAGAAAGATCCCTGATTTTGTCCGGATCTGAATCAGGATCATTCCTAAGCTCATGTAATTCGCAGAGCTTATCAAAGTCTTGTGCATCTTGAATTACTTCCTGGAGTCTTCGGGCACCCGGTCTCTCAGATAGGGATTCCAACCACATTTCATAGCCTTCTTCTCCACCTAATTCACATGCTTCATCCGTCATTTCCTGATTTTGTTCCCTGTTTTCCTGCTTCTCCTGCCTTCTCTCTCTAATCATTCCATGTCTTTGTACTATCTCATCAAAATTCTCCTGATTAATCCTGTTCATCATTGCTTCCCTCCATGAATCAAAGTCATTGTTTTCAATCGCTTCCTGTATTTCTTCCCTGTTTTCCGGATCCTGCCACATCCCAAACCTATAGGCAGACACACTTCCTGCAACAACAAGCCCTATTGACAAGAGAGCAAGCATTGCAACTATTGTCTTGTTTTTCATTTTTATCAACCTCCAAACTTGTTTTGGAGACCAGGGAAAGTTTTTTTTTAAGTTTCCCGCTGCCTCCTAATTTATTTCGGTCAATCTATGACCCTGTTACTACATAAATAACATGCTCTTTATAAAAAAGAACGACTGCTAATATGTATTTTGCGTCCATACATTTTATAAACTTCAGTTTCTTTATTTACAGGGATGCCGCAGGGAAGACCCTTGTTTATGTTCAGGACACATTTTTCTGCTCCAAGAGAACTTATTGTAATAGAACTCATCTATTTTCTTTTTGTTGTCGGGTTATCCCTGTTTATTTATCTGAAAACTAAAGAAGTATACCAATTAACAAAACACAAAGGAATATATTATTTCAGAAAGATCTTTTTTTATTTTTCCTTAGCCTATACTTTCAGGTTGATTAATATAATCGTGATATTTTCAAGAGAACTCCTGGGATTTTTTTCTCCTATGAGATTCGGGCTTGGAACAATTCTGCTTGTCAGTTATTTCAGCACTTTAGCAATACTTTCCCTTTTTGTCTCACTTAATATAAAAAATATCAAAATAGAAGAAAGTAATTTAGAAAGCTATATGCATATCTTTGCGGTTCTGATCTCTGTATTAGTTATTTTTGTAAGATCCTATTATCTTTTGATAGTGATTCAGATAATTACTTTTATTATTGCTATTTTATTAACTATTTTTGTATCAAGAAAACAGAAATATCCGAAATTCATCTCAAAAAATATTGTAACATATGCTCTGCTGATTCTTTTTTGGGTAATAAATACACTTGCTTTTACCAGGAATCTTTTGCCTAGAGAAATCATGATTCCTGTTTATGTCCTTTCTGTAAGTGTGTTTTTTTCAATTTTTTTAAGAATTAAAAAAAGGCTAAGGTTTATTTAAGAATAATAAAAGGTTAAACATACATGGCAAAAAAAAGAGAGCGTCTTGAGATAATATATGATATCCTTAGAATAATTCATGATAACAGGAATAAAATCAAGATCACTCCTCTCCTGAGATATTCAAATCTTTCTTCCCAGAGCTTTTATGAATATTATAATGAGCTTCTTGAAAAAAATTTAATAATAGAAAATAATGATAAAAAAAGGAAGCTCATTTCATTAACAGACAAGGGTTTTAAGTATATTGAAAAATATAAATACATTATTGAGTTTATTGAAGATTTTGAATTATAGAGAATTTTGAAAAACATCAAAATTCTTTAAGAAGAACTTTGAATTATTCTCTATAAACATCTGAAAATAGAGATCAATTTATAGGTAATTCAAAGCTCTCTATAACAATTCTCATCTAATCCTGAGGATAAACAGCAAGGCAAAGCATACTAGGCCTGTTACAAACATCTTTGCACTGTAGATTAACACATTCTCTTCTGAAAGATGACCAAGAAATGCTCCTAATCCCACTAAATATAATAATGATGCTGCAAATGAAATTATGTATGCTGCATTGATATCAGAGACAAACAGGAAAGGAAAGATCAATAAAACTCCTGTTATAAATGGTGCAAGCCCGTTTGTCAATGCAACTAATGTGTTTGCTATTTTTTGGGATCTTCCGAGTTTTGTTGAAGTAAGCTTTGATAATGTATGTTTTTCAAGATGCTTAAGTTTCTTTTTCCTTTCTGCCTGCTCTGAAAAATAAGTTCCTGAAATACCTGAGATTCCCATAGCAATGCTTGTTGCAATTCCTGTCGAGATTATGATCTGGGAGTCTTTTACTCCTGCTGTGAAATTTCCAACAAGCACTCCGAGAATCGTTAAAATTCCATCAAAGGAATTTACAGCAAAATATCTCCTTGCAATCTCCATGAAGTTGGTTAACTGGTTGTATTCTTTTATTTTTTTAAAGAGTTTTTTTAGGCTCATCTGTTCATAACTAAAATAATATTCTTTTATAAATTTATAATCTGTTTATACTGATAATCATATAAAATAAGAGCTATTTCCTCAAAAGTAT
>WJJD01000084.1 GCA_014729915.1 Candidatus Woesearchaeota archaeon
ATTTTTTAATGTACTCAATGTTTTGATTATAATTTTTATCTTTTGTCAATTCATTGTATACTGCTTTTGGCAGAATAATCTTTTTAAATTCTTTTTCAATTAAATCCAGAACTTTGAGTTTTGATAAAAATATTATAGGAGAAGTATTGCTTACTATTTTCATTCTTTGTATTTAATATCTTCTTTAAATTCATGAATTCCATAATTAAGATTTACTTTATATTCAGCCATAAGACCAAATACTTCCCACATACTAACATTTGCCTGCTTAGCAACACTACCAAGAGATATCTGTTTCTGAGAATATAATTTAAATGCTCTTCTTATCTTATATTCCCGTAAACTTTTGTATATTAATTTTTTTAAAAAATTAGACTTATCAGTATGTTCTTCTTCAGCAAATTTTTCAATCTCCCGTATGTCTTTTTCAGGAAGTCTTGTTGCAACAGTTGAGCTCATTTTATTGTTTACAATAGTGTATATTGTAAACATTTATAAAATTTTCCTGTAAAAGAGCTACAATTTAGAATAAAATTCAGTCTTTTACAAAACAGCCAATCCCTTTTTTGTAATCCGAATTTTCAGGACATACTATATGAAACTCCCCACATTCCATTATCAGAAAATTCAGAACTGTTTACAATCAAGAAAAAAGAATCAAACTTGATTGCGAAAATTTTTGGGCATTTGGTTATTATTGTGGTGTTGCAGGACATGTATCTGCAATTTCTGTTGCACGGTATATTGCTGAGCAAAATAACAAAATCAAGAATAAATGGGATCGATTTGATTTAAAACCCTTTGAATATAATATATTCGATCTGTACTTTCTCCTCAAGTGATTGAGATGTTGGCCTTTTGATGGCAGTTCTACGTGGCTCAGAAACCGGCCTGTATGAAAAAGATAGAGATCCTCCGATTAAACTCATAAAAATTTAATAAACTTATATTTAAATCTTATTTAATAAACTCTATTTTTCTCCAGAGATAATGTAAGTAACAATCCCTATTTTAAGAATAATCTCGCATAATTCATATAGACCAAGTTTGCTGCTTCTTTAAGATCAAGCTCTTTTATCTCTGCAATTTTCTTTAGAGATTCTATTACAAAACCAGGCTCATTCTTTTTGTTTTTAAATGGGCTTAAGAAAGGAGAATCTGTTTCTGTTAGTAGTCTGTTTGAAGGAGCGATTTTTACTAATTTTTGCATATGCTCGCTTCTTACTATATGTGTGGGTATGGAAAAATACCAGCGGTTTTCTATTATCCTTTTTACAAGATCAAAGCTTCCAGAGAAGCAGTGCATTACAATCCTGCTATACTCAATTTTTTCTAATATATCAATTGCATCTTTTTCTGCCTGTCTTGAATGAACTATCAGAGGCAGATTATTTTTTTTTCCAATATCAATGAGTTTCTTAAAAATTGCAATCTGATCTTTTTTATTTTCTCCATTCTTATAATCAAGACCGATCTCACCAAGGGCAGTTATTTTATGCTTATTGTTTTCTATAAAGTCAATCTCCTCAGTGATGTCCCAGTCCCTTTTCTTTTGTGTTTCTTTTTCAAGAGCATCTGTCGGATAAATGCCAAGGGCTGGCTTGACAATCTCATATTTTTCTGCTAAATTGAGAACCTGCCTGTTTGTGTTTTTGTCAACACCATTTGCAATAATAGCAATTACATTATTCTCTTCTGCTCTCTTAAGTACTTTTTCAATATTATCCTTAAAGAATTTTGTGTCAAGATGTGCATGAACATCAACAAGTATCATATGATTTTGGTATCTTTGAATATATTTAAATTTATTCTAATTAAAAAGTCAATTTTTTTCAAGTGACTTTTTAAAACCAGCAAAAATCAGAGATTTTTTGGGTATTTAAGAACTCATTCTTTCAATGACTTCTTAAAGCTTTCCGGAATGTCAATCATGTATTTACCTTCTTCAAGCTTGTAAATCAATGGTCTTTCCCTGAAAAGATTTACAAGATCAAGCTCATACTTTCCCGGTTTTAGAATTCTTATAGCCTCGATATCTAAAATGACAGGTCTTTTGTCTTTGTTTTCAAGACCAATTATGTCATAAACATCTTTTTCAATCTGTTTTTTTTCTTTGCTGCTGAGTTTAAAAGAAGCATTTTTTATTTCATCAAGCTTTTCTTTTTTAACAAAAAAGAATAATTTACCTTCACATTCGCAGCCTTTGACAATGTCAATACTTCCATCTTTGTACATTTTTCCGCATCTAACACATTGGTGTGGCATTTTATTTTTTGTTTTTTGTCTTTTTTTTCTTTTTTATCTTAATATTTTTGTCAACTGTTGATAATTGAAGTTTATTTGGATCGCGTTTCATTTCTTTAATAATTGTTGCCGGACCTATGATTGTAAAACCTTCTCTGTTTCCTAAAACCAGCCTTATCATAGCATGCCTTAATCTGTCAAAAAAATCCTTGTTTCTTTCACTCGGGTAAATAACACCTAATTCTATCCCTTTGAATTCATTGTCAATATTCTCCATTGTCCTCTGGATAAGCTCAGTTTCTTCATCTTTGTTAAGCCTTCCTTCAAGAAGAACAATTTTATCATCTTTAACTATTGAGAGTATTTTTTTAATCCTTTTATCCGGACTAAGTGAAGCAATTTCCATATATGGAACAAATTCAAAGGTTAGCATTTATCCGTTTACACCTCTTTTTAACTTATATCTAATAATTTTTCATAAAACTCATCCATATTATTCCCGTATTTAGCGCTTATACCGACAATATCATACTGAGGAAATGCAGACTTTATTTTTTTTGGATCTGATTTTTTTAAATCGATCTTATTTGCAACAACCAAGACAGGTATATTTCTTGCCTGAAGATTTCCTATTATTGTAATATTTACCTGGTCATAAGGATCCTTTGTAGAATCAAGAACAACAATAACAGTATCCATATCATCAAGCCATTTTATCGCATCAATCACACCTTTTGTTGCTTCTTTTGCCCTTTTTTTAGCATCTTTTTTTGTCATATGGGTCAAAAAATCTTCATAATCAATCTTTGTTGCAATTCCCGGAGTATCAACAAGATTGAAATTCAGCTCTTTTCCTTTTGATTTTATGGTGACTTGTTCTTTTATCTGGATTTCACGGGTCTCATGAGCTATCTCAGAAACTGAACCCATCTCTTCACCGAGCCAGTCCTGGCATATCCTGTTTGCAAGCGTAGTTTTGCCGCCGTTAGGAGGGCCGTAAAGACCTAGTTTCACTTTTTTTTTCTTCCTGAAAAGATTGTTAAAGAACCTGTTAATGAACTTCTGGAGAATATTTATCATAATCCAAAATAATTGTACTTATCTATAAAAGCTTTTTGGTTTTTGCTATTGGAAAATGGTATGTAAAAATTTTCTTTTAAACTCTCAAATAATCTCTTTTTTTATCTCATCAAATTTTTTAAAATGGCTATCTTTAGTAACGAGCAAATGGTTATGCTCTTTTGTCTGAGCAGCAATTATTAAATCAGAAAGAGGGAGTATCATTCCTAATTTGTCATATTTATATTTTAATTCTAAGATTATTTCAGGTGTTTTTTCAGTTGTGTTCAATAGTTTGTATTTTTTAATTTTCAATATCAATCTTTGTTGGTTTTTAATTGATTTTTTCTTAATCCCATACATGAATTCATAATAAGTTATAAAACTGATTGATCCTTTTTCATTATGCAGCCTGCTAAGATTATATATTTTTTTAATAGTGGATTCTACTTTGTTTTCAATATCAATGATTACAGATGTATCAATGATTAATCCCATTTTATTTTCCTGAATCCTGATTCTTTTCGCAAACTTTTTACAGTTTTTCTTAATTGGATAGCTTCATAATCAGAGATTGGTTCTTTTACAGATAGAACGTCTTTCCAGAATTTTTTAACTTTTTTTTTCTTATAAAAATCAACTAATTCAGAAAAGAACTCCCCCATTTTTTTTTTATTTTCAGCTGCCATAGATTTAAATTCTGACCAGGTGTTTTCATTAACTCCCTTTATTGTTTTTGTTGACATTGTATAAAGTAATAAAGTATTACTTTTATTTAAATATTACTATTAAAAGTATGAGGTAACAGGGCAATGTCCAAAGGAAAATTTCAGTCGGAAAAATGATTATTATATCACATGACTAACAGCTAATTCACATTAAGACATTTTTCCGACTTAAAAAAACCATTGCCCTGTACCTAATATTTTACCTATAGTGTTCTGTATATGGCAACGGGCGGTGCAATCAAGTTTGAGGTTTGGGAAATCCAAAGATTTCTGAGCATGATCAGAAATGCATTGCATTTCCGACAAGATTAACCGATTTATTTTTCAAAATGAACTTTTAATAGATGAAGATAAAATCGACAAAAATTATCCAAAAATAAAATTTGAAAAAATAAAATTATAAAAGTTCATTTTCCACAAGTCTCTGACTGGTGGCTGAACAAGGTGGAAAATAAAATCTGTCATTCCTACAGTCATTCCTTGACTTCAGAAGCAAGTTCTGAAGTTAATGAAAACCGAGCTTCGCCCGATGGGCGAACATGCCACTGGTCTTTGACCAGTGGTGGTCTGTTTTCGCTTGACGTCCAAAAACACTTATTGTGTTTTTGGTAGTATAAAATCCTACAATGGCAATTTTTATATAGGACATGCAATTGCAGTTTATCAGGTGATAATTATCAAAGCAATAATACCTGTTGCAGGAGTAGGTACAAGGATGAGACCCCATACTCACACATATCCGAAAGCACTTCTTTTTGTTGGGGGAAAACCGATCTTAGGACATATTCTTAATGAAGTTAAAAAACTTGATATCAAAGAGGTTATCCTGATTCTTGGTTACATGGGAAACAAGATCAAAGCCTATGTTGAAGAAGATTATCCTGATATGAATTTTGTTTATGCAGAACAGAAAAAAAGACTTGGATTAGGTCATGCAATATATCAGGCTGAGCCTTTTGTTAAAGACGATGATTCTGTCCTTATCATTTATGGAGATACAATTTTTGTTGGTGACATTAGCAAAGGAAAAGAATCTGACAGGGATGCTATGATCGGTGTAAAGATTGTTGATGATCCCAGAAGATTTGGTGTTGTTGAAAAAAAACAGGATAAGGTTGTTAATCTTGTTGAAAAACCGGACTATGTAAAACCTATGCCGGCAATTGTTGGTGTAAATTTCATAAATAATTCTAAACTTATGTTTGAGTGCCTAAAAGAACTTATGGAGAAAAACATAAAGACAAAACAGGAATACCAGCTTACTGATGCGTTCCAGCTTATGCTTGAGAAGGGTGCGGATTTTTCCACATTTGAACTTGATGGCTGGTATGACTGCGGAAAACCTGAAACAATGCTAAAGACTAACAAATATCTTCTTGATAAGAAAACTAAAGTTATTAAAACAAAAAATTCTGTTATAATTGATCCTGTTTACATTGAAGATTCAGCTGAGATTGAGAACTCAGTCATAGGTCCTTATGTATCAGTTGCAAAGGATACTGTTATCAAAAGCTCAATTATTAAAAATTCTATATTAAACAAAGGATGCATGGTTTTGAATGCACAACTAACAGATTCACTTATTGGAGAGAATGCAGTTGTTGATGATATTGTTGAAAAATTAAATGTCGGAGACAATTCAAAGATAAGATATTCAGGCAAATAGACGAAGGGTGATAAAAAGTGGATTCTAAAAAAATTATGATAGGACATTTCAGAGTAGGAAAGACTGACGGTGTTTCACTTGAGATTTCAAAAAGAAAAAAGATGCTTGAGAAGATGGGGCATAAAGTATATCTTCTTTCTGGACCAAGACAGGTCGGGGCTGATTTTGTTATTGATGAGCTTGAGGTTGATGAGCCAAGGATTGCAAAACTAAGAGAAAACACAATCACAAAGTTTGAGGATTATGAAGATGAAGAAGAGATGAAAAAAGAGTTATATGCAATTCATGATTCTATTAAAAAGCAGTTAAGAAAGATTTTTGAAGAGAATAATTTTGATGTTATCTATATCCATAATATGCTGTCTCTTGCAATCCATATACCTGCAACAATGGCTCTGGTGCAATTGATTAAGGAACTTGAGATACCTTGCGTTGCTATCAACCATGATTTTTACTGGGAAGGAGATATAAGGACAAACCCGACTTTTCCTTTTGTAAAAGAACTTATAGAAAAATATTTTGTTCCAAAGCTTCCCAATGTGATGCATGGGACAATTAATACTTTAAATCATAAGAAACTTCTTGAAGAGAGGAAAATTAAAGCTGTTGTCAATTATGATGTTTTTGATTTTTCACAGGATCCATGGGTTAAGGATGGATACAACAGTGA
>WJJD01000085.1 GCA_014729915.1 Candidatus Woesearchaeota archaeon
AGAGAGGATTTTAAATATTGTGAAGAAGACAGCGAGGATGTTTCCTGTACTTCTGATGACAGGGGAATCACGTATTATTATCCGGAAGACGGGCTCAGGTGTGCAGGAGAGCAAGATGATTTCAGGATTGAGAAATGCAGTACTGGGGAATGGGAAACAGAAGAAAATTGTGATCAGAAATCCTGTTTTATGGGAGAGTGCGGGGCAGAGGAGCCTGAATTTGGTGAAGAAAATGATCACTGTCCTTCAGGTTCATTAAAAGATAGGATTTCTTATTATAGTAATCCGCAAAATCCTTCTTACAGCTTAATAGAAAATGATTGCTCCTGTGGAAATACTTTTTTATCAAAATACATCACGGATCAAAGAAATAACCCGAACCTGAATCCATTTTGCTGCAGCGGCAATTTTGAAGATGGGGGCTGCGATACGCAGGGAGGAAGCGCAGGATCCCAGACAGTGGTATCCCAATGCGAGAGTGGAGCAGACCTTTATCCAAGAATTACTTTTCAGCCGGCTACTGTACCGGGACAATCAGGCGGATATGTATTGAACGGGGATGACTGCTACTGCAGCTCACAAGATGACCTGTTATCAGGATTCATTGGTTTCCAAGTAGCCATCAGTTCGGTATGCTGTTTAAATAACGAGTTCGCAACGGTCGGATGCAGCTCTGATGAGCCATCTCCGCAAGCAGAACCTTTAGAGGAATGTGATGGAAATTTAATAGGAGAGAATTTAGAACAAAGAGAACAGGATACTCCAGATGGGACTTATTATTATTACTCAGTATTAGAAGATTGTTATTGTGAATATGAAGCAGAGAATACGGACACAACAACAAGAAATTATCTGTCAAGCGAGGGCAATCCGGGATATCTGACATCTCCACTCACAGCCTGGCATTGCTGTCCTGATGGAAGTTTTAAAGAGGATTGCAGCGCAGCAGATCCTCCGGATATGCCAACAGTCCACCCATCTGATTCAGAGTGTACAGCTCAAAGAGAAGATAAAATATTATATGTGCTTTATGAAAACAATGATTTTTGCTGGACATGTAATAGCGCCAGTTGGAATGAGGAAACCTGTAGTCCAAATATTTTTCCTGATTGGACAGGTTTGGTAGATGGAAAAATAGCTACAACAGATAAAACCTCCTTCCTGAATTTTTGCTGGAAAGGGGAAAAGATTATATTTGCAAAACCAAGTGCATACCTGCTTGTCTGGATGCAGCAGCAGAATTCAGTCTGCGATGAAGAAGACGAGGAGCCAACTGATTTCTGCTCTGAATATGAAAATAAATACAGGGAATTTCATCCTCACCAGATGTGGGCATGCTCAAATGATGGCCACTTGTCCTGGTGCAAGCTGGAAGAACATGCCGGAAACTATGTAGCATTTGATCCCAATGAAAGATCGGATTACCTTGCAGGAGTATGCTGTGTCTTAGGAAGAAGCTCTGTTACTGAATGGAGGACAGATTTAAATAGAGAGGAATGTGCAGCCTGTAACCAAGTTAGATTCTGTTCTGATTATTATGAAAATACAGATGTTTATTCAATCGGAGAAAATGATTGGAAAAAGAATTGTTTAAACGATGTCTGCGGTCTTGGCCTTGATTGTACAACAACAAGAAATTCTGAGGGTAATATCGATTGCATTTCTAATCCTGGCCAGGATGGATTTTATTGTGAGGCACTAAGAGATTATGAACTTCCTGATGGTCAAGACGGGGATTCTATTTATATAGAAAATAGTTGCTGGCTATGTCAACTAAGTAAGGATCGATGGAATGCAGTTTCAAGCCCTGGCTGCTATTGCAGCATAAATGAGCAGAGTGTCCCGCCTTTTGAGGGAGTATGGATTGATGAGGATACCTGCATGGCATGCGGGCAGGTAAACAAGGAAATCTATGAATCTGAGATCTGCGGCTGCAATGAAAATAAGATTGGAGTTGATATCCCAAATGCAGACGGAAAAGCAAGAGGAGAACGCTATTATGATCCTGAGTCAGGGAGATGCTGGAAATGTGAAGATTTCAATGATTGGGTTGAAATAACTGATCCAGAAAAATGTCGTGAGATGTATGTTTGTAACAAATATGCTACACTTGGAATTATTGGAGATTTTTTTTACCGTGAATGGGATAATAAATGTTATCAATGTACTAATCATAACGATTGGGAAGCAACCACTAATAATAAATGTAAATGCAGGTATAATGATGACACAAATTATCAACCAGAATATATTCCGGATCAAAATTATTGGTACTTTTATAGAGAAATGGATGAAGACAAAGTTCAGTGTAAGAAATGTGTTCAGACTGATACTCAAGAGCCTCCTGAGTCAATAGATTCAGAAGGCTGCGGCTGCCACGAGGTTGACATAGATGATTCCAGTTTAGGATATAATGTTGACATTGCCACAAATGACGGGTCAATAAGCAAAGACAGTAGTTATTGGGACACTGAAAATGGGATCTGCTGGTACTGCAACAATAATGAAGAATGGGAACAAAATCAGGAAAAATGCAGTCAGTCCTTTTGCCTGGCTGAAGGTATTAATGTACCTCATAATAAATATTATTGTTATTATGAAGGCACTAATTCACATACATATTCTTTGTGTTTAGAAGGAAGTTTCGGAGATTATACTGATTGTGACTGGGGTTGTCCTGAAAATTCAGATGAAAGAGTATTTGAGACAGTAGCTGAAGTCAGAGATTATTGTAACCCAGAATCTCACTTAGGATAAAAAATTTTATTTTAATAAACAATTTTTAATCTTTCCAATCCCTTTTCTCTCAGTCAATTTTTCAGCTTCTCTTGTAAAGCCAGGTTTAAAAAAAGTAACATGGATTTTTGCAACGCCAAAAATCCATTACTTTTAAATATATCTTCCTTCATTCTTGAAAACATGAGAAAGCAGGATCCTGAATTGCCAAAGCTTACAAGAAACGACCAGAAGGTCTTGAAATACCTTATCCAGCATGCAAAACTTCCTGATACAGAGATTGCTAAAAAAATAGGAATATCTCCACAGGCAGTCTTTAAGATAAGGCATAAGCTTGAAAAAAAAGAAATAATAAAAGGATATACTCCAATAATTGATCTTAAGAAGATCGGGATTAATGTGATGGTGCTTCTTGTAATAAAGCTTACGCATGAGGTCTGGAAAGATACTTCTGAACAGGAGATAAAAAAAAGAATACAAAAGATTCCATATGTAATCAATGCTTATCGTGTTCCACAATCAAATGTCAGCCATATCCTCTTGATGGGTTTTCGGGATATGAAACAGATGGACCGCTACTTAACTAAGATACAGACAGATTTTTCAAGAGAGATTGAAATCCAGGACGTATATCCTTTTTCAATTGACAAGGTAATAACACAAAGCCCGATCGGGCTTCTTTATGAGATTCTCGACAAGAAAGACTTTAAGATGGATGTTTTTTTTTTAAAAAAGAAAAAATAAAATTGAATCTTTAAATTATTTTTACAAATTAAATTTATTTCTGCTACCAAATATATTTAAACAGGGACACGTCCAAGATTATGATGGAAAAAGAGAACAACAAATTTATCTGCAGATACTGCGGAAAAGAGATTGAAGAAATTTCCTGCATCAGAGGGATGTCAGTTGTATGTCCCAACTGCAAACGGCCATTATAAAAATGATGTCAAATCAAAGAATACATAAGCTAAAGAAACTCATATCAACAATTGAATGGGATCTTGCTAATATAAAAAATCAGAAGGTAAGGGATTTTAAAATGCAAAGACTAGAAAAATTAAGAAATGAATTAATGAGTTTAAAAAAGGAGGAGGTGATCTGAGATGGAATACGAAGATTATGATGACGACGATGATGAAGATTATGATGATGACGAAGACGAAGACTGGTAGTTTAATTAATCAATGAATTCAATAATAATATTTTTTTATTTAACAAAAAATAAAACAAGTTTGGAGGCAGCGGAAATCCTGAAAAGAATTTCCTGGTCTCCAAAACAAGTTCGGAGGCAGCGGAAAAATAGAAAACATTTTTCCT
>WJJD01000086.1 GCA_014729915.1 Candidatus Woesearchaeota archaeon
ATGTTTTAATCTCATCTGTTAAATAATCTTCTAGCTCTTCTCTATACAATGCGCCTTTATATGTAACTGCGTCTTTACTTATCTCTTCCATGCATAAATCCATTCCTGCCTGGACAGAACTCTTGTCAGCAGATATTACATGATTGAATTTTTCCCTCCTAGATAAAAAAAAAATTCCGAAAATAAAAAGCACTGCTACTATTCCAATAATTAAGAAACTTGTTAATTGTATTTTTTTTTTCTTATTAAAGACCATCTGATTTAAAAAAAATATATCAGTCTATTTAATTATTTCTCTTTTTTTCCATACTTAAATAATTATATTATTTTCATTATAACCCTTTCTTTCTTATGGAAAAGAAAAAGAGAATATACTTTATACTGCTACGAGAAAAAACTAATTGTTCGAAAAACCCTGAAATTTAAGAAGAATATATCGAAATCCAATTAACTTTTTCTTTAATGTATTCTGATTCCTGGATCAGATTTTGTATGAATTTTTCTGGTGTTCTGTGCTCTGTTTTTGTCCTGGCATATATTCTATTGTCTTTCACATAGACTTCATCATATTTTTTTTTAAATGCTTTAACATGTTCAGTCATTTTTTTGTATGGCCCGGTTATTTTTTTATATTCAGGAAGTTTTTTATTGTATATAATGTACCAAAATTTTGCGTTGTTTTTTTTGTCCCAGTCCCATCCAGAATCAATAAGATCAAATCCATTTTTTTTTATTTTCCTTTTTATGAATTCATATGTTTTTAATAATTTTGAACCGGATATATCTGTTTTTTGTTTAAATGGTTCAACTTTTAGAATTAAAAGTTTGTTTTTTCCTGCCTTTTTATTAAGATATGTTTTTGTTATTTTTTTTTTCCTGAAAAATTTTTCTGAAGGATTGATAAGAAATTCTTTTGCTTTTTTTCTGAATTTTTGAAAATTTTTTGTGCTAAGTGCTGCAGCTGCATTTCTTTCAGGAAGAATCGGATCAATTACAACCAGTGGTCCTTTTGTTTTTGACTTGTTCATGTGAAATAATACTTCCTTATTTTTATAATGATTTTCAATATCAATTATTTCTTTTGATTTCCATTTCACACCATTTTTTAACCAGTCTAAAAAACTCCCATAATATATTAGGAGTATATCAAGTACATGACCGGAAAATCCTCTTATGTATGATTCTGCTCCGTATATTTTCTGGGCTTTACAGAATTTTTTTGCAAGCCTTATTTCATCCTTAATTCCATTTTTTAGGTTTTTTTTAACCCAGTTTACATGCAAAGGACTCATGTCAGTAACATTTTCTGCTTTATCCGGATTTCTTATATCAAGAACAGGAACTATCTCATAATTAAGATCATTTTCCATAATCTGGAAATAATCCCTTGATCCATGTACTTTTTGTTTATCTTTAAATTTTAAAAGGATTTTTTCTAATAGATGCGAGAGATTTTTTTTCTTAAACGAATAATTAAATTTAACAAATAAATCAATATCAAAATCATTCTTCAGATATGTTCCTTTTGCTACTGATCCGCCCGCAACACAAACCACGGGTAAATCCTTTTTTTTAATTTCATTATTTATTTTTTTAAGAAATTTATTAACTTTTATTAATACTGATTTGTCAGGTCTGATTTGTTTTTTTATTTTGTTTAGAAAATCAAATTGGTGGTTCATATTTTATTAAAATATTTATACAGTTTAAAAAATTATCATTTACAAAAAAAAATTCTCTCTTTTTTCCTATCAAGCGAAAACCGACCATCACAGGTCAGAGACTGGTAAAAAATGAACTTTTAAGGCTAATAAAAGACAACTAAAAAAAAATATTAACCTACTGATTTTCAGATTTCATTCAAAATCATAAGAAAAACATGAGCCAACTCCTATTAAACTCTCATCAAATGTGCAATCCTCTCCTTCTTGTAAACAATCATCAGAGTTTGAACATTCACATTTTTTACCAACAAATGCTTCACAATATGCTCTGTCAGCATCAGTAATTATATTATCTCCATTCATATCATAAGTATCTGCATCGTTGCTGTCCTCTGCTACTGCTGTTGCTATTCTCGTGATATCAACATTCTCGACAATATCCTTTATTCCTGCCAATTTTGCACATTTATAACAGCCTCCACAAGGATTTTCATCACATTCAAAGCAGTTCTGGGTAAAATCACAATTACTGCAGGTATCATCATTTTCAATACAGTCGGATGAAACATCATTTCCAAGATTTTGATCATTACATGGAAGAGTCACTGTACATTCTACCTCATCAAAATCTGATGAATCCTCTCCCTCAACACAGTCTTCTGATGAAACAACTAAACCAACACAAAGTATTTTTGCAAAGTTTATCTTGCAGTCAGGCTGACAATCCGGATGATACCCAATCGAATCCCAGGTAGATTCATCATTAGGATCACAATCAGAATTAGTAATACAATCGTCTTCTGTAAGCCCGTATTCACATTCTTCTCCGTATTCCGGTTGTAAAATTTTATCTCCGCATGCTGTACAATCATCTCTACAACCCTGAAAATACCCGTCATTATTCGAATCAGTTATTTTAGGATCACAAAACTCGTATTGTTCCTGCCATATGCTATCTCCGCAATATGTACAGTCAATTCGGCATTCATCAGAACCGATAACCCCATCTTCGTCTGAATCTACTCCATTATCTCCTCCAAGATCACATTCTTCTCCGTATTCCGGTTGTAAAATTTTATCTCCACAATATGTACAGTCAATTCGGCATTCATCAGAACCGATAACCCCATCTTCGTTTGAATCTACTCCATTATCTCCTCCAAGATCACATTCTTCTTCGTATTCCGGTTGTAAAATTTTATCTCCGCAATATGTACAGTCAATTCGGCATTCACCAGGACCGATAAACCCATCTTCGTCTGAATCTACTCCATTATCTCCTCCAAGATCACAGAATTCTTCTCCGTTTTCCTGGCTGTCTCCGCAGCAGGTGCATTTATCTCCAGAGCTTCGGCACGTCTGTCCGTTAGCTTCACAAACAGTGCCTGTGTAATCTCCATTGTTTCTGTATTCAACAGGAACTGCTGTATATTCACAGGCTTTGTCAGTTGAATCCTGCCAAACATCATCACCACAATACGGCAAAGGCAGTTCACATGTAGGCTCACATCTTATTCCTTCTGGCAATGGATTTCCTGTAGTGCAATTAATATTGCCATTTGGCTCACAAACCTCATCTAGCTGGCAGATACCATCCCCGCAGTAAGTGCATGCATCTTCTCCAAATTGTATATCTCTACAATCATCCCCTGCTGGATTATTATTTCCCTCAGGTGCCCTGTAGTCGCATGTTTCCAAAACACCGCATTCAGAGTCACTTGTACATAATCCTCCTGTATTATCTCCACCATAACAGACTCTCGATGAACCGCAGTCAGTATCTGCTGAACATGACTTGCCTTCATTTGGTCCTGAATAACATACTTTTATACACATCCCATCAACATTTGGGTCGCATCCTGCTTCAGGCAGGCAGAGATGTTCATAATCACAATCATAATTTTCCTGTAACACTGCATCTCCACATACAGTGCAATCAATATCATTTCCATAACTATCTGTATCCCTACATCCGGGTACATAATCCTCTTCTCCCGGTTCAAGATTCCATTCACAGTGTCCATCATACTCTGGCTGATATGCACCGTCTCCGCAATAAAAACACTCATCTGGAGTCATACATTCACAATTGCTTTGACATTCCCCCCCA
>WJJD01000087.1 GCA_014729915.1 Candidatus Woesearchaeota archaeon
GCAGCCATCAATAACACAGCCTACTACTCTTCCATGCGACTCACCAAAAGTCGTTATTGTAAATACTCTTCCGATTGAATTTCCCGGCATTTTTAAATCCAAGAGAATAGAATGTGGTTGTTATTTAAATTTGTTTTATTTTTTTAACAAAAAAATAAAATTTTATTAAAATCTATTTTTAAATCAGAGAGTTCTCTATAGAGAATTTTGAAAAACATCAAAATTCTTTAAGAAGAACTTTGAATTATTCTCTATAAACATCTGAAAATAGAGATCAATTTATAGGTAATTCAAAGTTCTCTATAATAAAAGTCTTCAGGAAATTTTGACTTAACAAATCTGTAAAGATCTGACTGCTTAAAGGTATAACAGCAGCCAAAATGCCTGTATATAAATTCAGCAATTTTTTGTTTCATCATCCAAACAAACTTATTATAACCAACCCGAAAAACATAATCACGCTTCCAGCAACAGCCTCATAGATATTTTTTTCTTTAAAGATCACACAGCCAAAGACTACAGAGAAAAGTATCGATATCCTTTTTACAGCAATTGCTAATCCAGAGACAAGATAATTCAATGAGAAAGCTAATGCAATAGGAGAGATCAATCCTAAAAGATCGATTATAATTAATGATCCCAAATTATTTTTACCTGCATCAATTATCTCTTTTTTTGATTTTTTGGTTAATGAATATGACAAAAATATACCTGATTCAAAAGGCAAGAGCAAAAAAAGAAAACTCAGCTCGTCTGAATAACCTATCCCTATCTTATATAGCACAGTAAGAAAACTCATCAATATCGCAACAAAAAACATATACATGACTCCTTTTTTCCTGAAAATATAGGCAAAAGGCTCAAAAATTCCCTGCTTAAATCTGCTTATATTAAGGACATAAGCTCCAGAAACAATCATAAGAATACTTAGCACGCTGTAGATATTTAAAGACTCATTTAAAATAAAAATACCAAGGATTGATACAAATACAGGTGTAAAACTCAAAAGCGGCATGGTATGAGATAACCCTGAAATAAAAACTGCCCTGTAATATAAAAAAGTGCTGAAAACATCAATTAAGACAAAGAAAAAAACAATGATCCACAGCACATGGCTCTGAATCTTTAAACCATAATAAAACATAACCGGCAGAAAAACAATAAAAGAAATCAGTGTCTTATAGAATAAAAGCACTGTCTCTGTTGATTTATTTCTCAATATCTTTATCATAAAGTTCTGGAAAGCATCACACAATGCTCCGACCAACCCAATACATATTCCAAGAATTATCATCTTAACCAAATAAACTGATCACAACAACTCCGGCAACCATTATAGCGCTTCCGAAAAGTGTCTCCTTAAAATTCTTTTCTTTAAAAAAAACATAGCCGAAGATCACTGAAAAAAGGATCTGAGTCCTTTTCAGGGAGATTGCATAAGAGACCTTGGTTTCAATTATTGCTGCTGCAAAAAGCATCTCTGAAAAAAATATCAGAAAACCAAGACCTAAGAATTTTAAAAGATCCGGCTTAAGATTGATCTTTTTGGTGATTTTTCTGTTATACTTGAAAAAAACATAAAGGAATCCGGCAGTTCCCTCCAATAAAATCAGCAAAATAACAAAATCAATCCTGGAAAGGTTTTCTGCACCAATCCTGAAAAGATTAGCATTGATGCTGTAGACAAAAGCAACTATGAGCATGAGAACAGAGCCTTTTTCCCTGAAAACCTCTTTAAAAGGCTCAAATATACCCTGCCTATATTTTCGTATATTAATAAGATATGCCCCTAAAACAATCAATATTATCCCGGCAAGACCAAAAATTGTCGGAGTCTCCTTAAAAAACAAAAATGATGTAAAGATCAGAAATATCGGTGTTAAGCTCAAAAACGGCTGTGTCAGGCCCAGACCGGACAGATGGATCGCCTTTGTTGTAATTACAAACATGAAAAGGTTTGAGACAGAAAGGAGTGCCATAATAAAAAATATCTTTAAGGATATATCAAAGATATTGATATCAAGAATGAATAATAACAAAGCACATACAGGAACCATTACTGCAAGCTGCACACTTCCTAAGATATCGGGCTTAATCTTTTTGAATTTGTTCAAAAATACAGTATTTAAGGCCCAGAGAAATGCTGCTCCGATACTCAAAATTATCCAATTCATTTTCTAATTTAATACTTAAAAAAAGAACTCTTATATAACTTTATTTAATGGAAAGTATAAGGTAAAAGAGCAATGTCCAAAGGAAAGTTTCAGTCGGAAAAATGATCATACGAATATATTTTTAAGCAATTCACTTATTTTCATTAAATAGTAGTTATATTTTTATATAAGAACAAACATTAATTTTGCATGAATCAAAAATGTTATGTCCGCGGACCAGGCCTTGGAGGTTCTGACATCTCATACAGACCCCATGCTGCCCTGGATCTTCACAGATTATGCAATTTCATAGAAGAAACTGAAAAAGAAAAAGGAGATAAAGATTATGATATTGAATTTGTATATTTTGCAGCTGATTATTACGATGAAGAGAACAGCCAGAGACCAAATCCTGAAAAATATAAAGAAATTTTAAAAAAAAAAAAAGGAAGTAAAGGATTCATTGGTTCCTAGAATAAGGGCAGCAGCTTATGTGACTGCCGGAGAAGAACAAAGAATATACGCAACTGACGGCTTAGAAAATCTCATCCGGATTAATCTTAAAAATTCATTAGAGCAAAATGATAATAATGAAGGGGAATATGTTTTAACAGGACCAGGACACACTGAGACATTTCTTGAATCAATTGTTGTAAGGGACATGATTGGAATTGCCAAGGATGAATCTTTATCATACATAAATATTGATCATAGTGAAATAATGATGGCGGCACTTGCAGAGTCTTTCTTATGCCAAAGAAGTAGCTTTATTTCATGGAATGAGATTGCTCCCGGATTAATGGACAAAAATCAGGTTGAAGCTGCAGCAAAGAACTTAGACCTGGCCGGAAATTACAAAATAGAGGCAAATAAAAATTCATACAAACTCACTCCTTCTGAATTATTTGAGCTTGAACCACGACTTGAATCAATATATCCTGCTGCTGGAAAAAAATTTATTAAGCACCTTGGTGCGAATATACAGGAAATTGATCCGAGATTAATATTTACAGTAACACAAGAAAAAGACAGTAACAATAGAAAATTTTTAAGATTTGAAGGAGCCGGTGACCTTATCCCTTTTTTCCCTCCAAGATTCCAGCCAAAATATTGTTATTTGAGATTGATTAAAGTAACCGGAGAGGAGATTGTTCCGGATGCCTTTGCAAAATATCCTTCAATTCCAGATCATAAAGTAGAAAAAGATTTTATTTGTAGAATTGAACCTGAAATACATGAAAAGGATGCTGATGTTTATGTTGTTGAACCCTGGGTTAAGAGAGATAAGAAAGGGAGAGTTTATGATGATGCAAAAGAGTTGGAAAATTTTGTTAAGGCTGTTTTTTCTGGTCCCAATCGCAGAAATGATCTTGAATACCACGATGACACTATCGCAGAAATTCTCACCAGTCAAGTCCAATCTGCTTATATCATGGAACTAGGTACAGTGAGCTACGACCATACTAAAAAATCAATATTTATGCTAAGGACTAATCCCGAACACTTCAATATAGAATTATCTTCAAGATTTCTGATAACTAAATTCCAGGATCAGCCAGGTAAATGGCAGATTGAAGCAGGATATACTCCAAGAGGGGATGTAGTAGAAGACACCTTAGCACCTGATTTGCCGGAAACCAGAATAATTTAAGAAATATACAATCAATTTCATTTTTTCCCTAACTGCTCCTTTAGCTTTTTTCTCATCAATTCCTCATCCGGATCTTTTCCTGTCCACAGCCTGTACTGCTCTATTCCCTGATAAAGAAGCATCTCATATCCCTTGATAATTTCTGAGCCCATTTCCTTTGCTTCTTTTAAAAGCCTTGTCACCATGGGCCTGTAGACAATATCAAAAACAACCCTTTCTTTTAAAAATTCTTTCTTCACAACTGTTTTATCCTCATCAGGATACATCCCTACAGAAGTTGTATTGATGATGATATCCGGATCTTCTTTATACATCTCTTCAAGAAAACAAGACCTGCAATCGATCTCTTCAGCTAGTTTTTCTGCCTTGCCTATTGTCCTGTTTGCAATCACAATCGCAGCTTTTTTTCTCTTAAGACCAAAGCAGATTGCTCTTGCAGCACCCCCTGCACCAATAACAAGAACCTTTTTATTAGAAAGGGTTGTCTTGTTCTCTAATGCGGTAACTGCACCGATATAATCAGTATTATAACCTTTTAATCTATTATTTTTATTAACAATCGTGTTTACTGCTGCAATCTCTTTTGCTGTTTTTTCAGTCTTATCAAGAAATTGCATGACATTGATCTTATGGGGAATTGTTACTGCTGCGCCTGAAAGACCAAATCTCCGGAAGTTTGCCATAAACTCACAAAGATCATTCTCAGAAACCTTAAAAGGAACATAGATGAAATTAAGATTTTGTTTTTTGAAATTGGCATTGTGGAGATACTTTGACAAAGAATTTTCTGCATGGCTTCCGATAACACCCAATACATCTGTGTCAGGATTTATTAAATTATAATTATACACCTTTGTAAGTTCAGGAACAGGGATCTGGCCTGGTGCGGATTCTTTATCCATGGATAAGGAAGAATAAGTTAAGACAGAACCATATTTTTTAGAAAGGACTCTTGACATATGGCCATAAAGCCCCATACAGAAACTGATAAGATCATTGTTTTTTCTCAGCAGATCAAATATCTTAAAATTATCATTGATTGAGTTTGCATATGTAACGATCTTTATAAGATTCGGATTTAGTCTTTTGACATCTTTTACTTTTTTTTCCAAAACATCAATTTCCGGAGTCCTTTTGAAATCATGATAAGATATGATTATTTTAGAATTTTTTTTGTTCTCAATTAATTCTAGAATCTCTTGTTTATCAGTCTTAAATTCAATATCAATATAGGATGCCTTCAGATCTACTGCTCTTTTCAAAAGACTTATTCTTTCTGATTCACTCTTTTTAAAATTCCCCTGGCAAAAGCCGGGCCTGCACGCAACTATTACTTTTTTTGTTGTCTTTTTTAGCAATTGCCCAAGCTTTTTGTCACAAATATCTCTGATATAATCAATCCTGAGCTCAATTAAATCTGCTGATTTTTCAGATTCTTTAATATCTTGAATTGCTTTTTCTACTGAGCTTGAAGTTATGGGTATGCAGATCATCTTATTTTCTCAATTATCTCATCTGTAATCTGTTTGATTGTCTTATTTTCTGTACCAATCTCATAATCTCCTGCTTTCTTATACAGGGGGATTCTTCTTTTTAAGACCTCATCAACTTCTTTTGTAAAGGATTTTTCAGTTAATGCGGGCCTTTGCTTTTTATTAGATTTATCTATTTTTAATCTTTTTTTAATAGTACCTGCAGATGCTTTTAGCCAGAAGACTTTTCCTGTTGATTTTAAAACCCTGATATTTGCTTTTTTTTCAATTATCCCGCCCCCGCAATCAACAATCAAATCATTTTTTTTTGAAAATTTAATTAATAGCTCTGATTCTATCTTCCTGAAAGCATCCCAGCCATGGGCTTTTATAAACTCATCAATCCTTCCTGTTCTTTTTATGAGTTCTTTGTCCAGGTGGACAACTTTTCTATCGAGGCTCTTTGCTAGTTTATCTGAGACTGATGTTTTTCCTGTTGCCCTGTAGCCTATCAGGTAGATGTTTTTATTTTTTGTTTGTACTATTTTATTTTCAATTATTTCCTTTATTTTGTTTATTAATCTAATAGATTCTCTTCTTAAATTCGTTACTTGATTTTTATCAAATAAAACACCAGTATGATAGCTTGCATCATGCCTCTTATTTTTAAGAGTTAGATAAAATTCAGCGTCTTTTTTGCTGATCTTTAAGTGGTCAACGAATTCTATATCATAGCGATCTATATTTGTATAATTCTTTAAAATAAAAATTAGTGTTGCAGTATGATTTTTAGAGATATATCCTTTATTTACAACAAGTGCAAGACAAGCATGATATACTGCATAATATAATCCGACTATTTTCCAGTCACAAAACTTCTCTGTTTGGTTTTTTACAAATCTTAGATTATGATCTGACTTGTCAAGATGTGCCCTGACCAAAGTTTTCGCTGAATTATCTATTATTAATTGTCTTTTTTTGATAAAATATGAATAATAAGATTCTAATTTTCCCGGATTTTTAAATAATTCAGTGATCTTCATAGTTTACCTTATAATAATTCACATGTCCAAATATAGGAAATCCTTTATTTTTTGCTTCAAGTATTAAATAATCCTTGCTGGTTCTGTAAGTTTTAAGGTCAACAAAAGCAAGGCTCAAAGGATGAATACTTAAAGCATCTATTTCTTTTTTAATACCTGAAAAAAAAATTTTCATTTCTTCAAAATACAATTTGTAAAGCTTCTCTTTATTAAAATAAAATAATGTAATTAATAAATCAATATCACTATTTTTTTGTTCTTGTTTTTTAGCTGATGAGCCAAAAAGTATTACAAACGCAATTTGAAAAGGAATCTTTTTTAGAAATTCCTGTAGCGGTATCCTAATCTCCCTGTTTAGATTATTAAATTTATCTAAATCAAATCTCATAAAGTTCAATATTTTAAGTTCCTTATCTATTAGTTCATAAAACGTATGAGCCTTTGTCACATATTTTTTAGCCTCTTTTTTATTTTTCAATTTTTTTAAGGTATTTGACAATGAACTGTCTGAAAGACCGGTTAATTCCTTAATCTGATTGAAATAAAGTTTTTTTTCTTTTGTTTTATAAAATGCCCTGTATACCTTATCTTCTGGTTTCATGGAAAAAATAAAAATCTTTTATATTTTTAAATACTTCTTTTTTTGAAGTAATTGCTTCTTTTTTTGAAGTGATATTGAAAAATATCATGAATTGTTACCTAATAAGATTCACTATCAGACATTTTTTATATTCACTCCGGTCTCTTTTAGCTTTTCCCAGAATTCAGGAAATGATTTTGAAACGCATCCCGGATTTTCAATTACAATTCCCGGAATTTTTGTCCCGACAATTGCAAAAGCCATAGCAATCCTGTGGTCATTGTAAGTATCGATCTGCGCATTTCCTGTTGGATCTCCTCCATATATGACAAGCTTATCTTTATACTCTTCAATTTTGATATTAAGCTTTTTTAATTCATTTGATACAGAAAAAATCCTGTCAGATTCTTTAATTCTTAAATTTCCGATGTTTTCAATAATTGTCTTTCCCTTTGCAAAAGCAGCAGCAGCAGCAAGGCTTAAAACTGCATCAGGCATAGTATTCATATCAGCTTTAACTGGCTTTAGTCTTGCTGTTCCCTTAATTGCCACCTTATCTTTTTTTTTAGAAACAAAACAACCCATTTTTTCAAGCACATCAACAAAACCCATGTCCCCCTGCACAGAATCAGATCTTAGATTTTTTACAGTGATTTTTGAATCATTAATTGCAGCAAGACCAAAAAAATAAGAAGCAGATGAATAATCTCCCTCAATAACATATTCTCCTGGCTCATATCTCTGGCCTGCCTTGATCTTAAATTTTTCATAATTGTAATTTTTGACAGAGACTCCAAAAGATTTCATTATATCAATTGTAATATCTATATATGGTCTTGACGCAAGCTCTCCTGCTACATTTATAACTACATCCTCTTTTGCATAAGGTGCTGCAAGCATTATTGATGTGAAAAACTGGCTGCTAATATTTCCTTTAAGACTGCACTCTCCACCAGTTAAGGTATCTCCTATGATTCGGACAGGCGGATTGGTGTTGTTTAAGCTCTCTGCTTTTACACCAAGCTCAGTTAATCCATTCAAAAGCTCTTGTATCGGCCTTTGATTAAGCCTCTTATTTCCTGAAAGAACCCCTTTTCCGGAAACTAGCGCAGAAAAAGAAGTCAAAAGCCTGATCCCTGTGCCTGAGCCTCCTAAATACAGCTCTTCTAATGGCCATCTTAATTTTTCAGGATCTGATCTTATAATAACAAGTCCTTTCTTTTTTTCAATTTCAACATTGAATTTCTTAAGCGCATCAATCAGGTAATTCGTATCCTCGCTGAACAGGAAATTTTTAAGAATTGTCTTTCCTTTTGTAAGTGACCCTATAATTAATGCCCTGTTTGAATAGCTTTTTGAGCCGGGAACATCTACCACAGTTTCTCTGATCTCTGAAGGGATTATTTCAATCTTTTTCATCTGCACTCTTCAACTGCTCTCTTGATAATTTTCTCATCAACATTAAAGGAATATCCATCCTTTTTTGATTTTACTTTTCCGATTTTTTCCACCAGCACAAATCTGGGAATTTTTTGTCTTGCTTTTTTATCTAATTTCATTGCTTTTATTATTTTTGTATATGTGATATTTTCAGGAATTCTCACAGGAAGTGCAAAAGACTCTAAGATCCCTGTTATCCTGTGAAGTTCATGATCACTCAAATAACCTTGCCTGTTTGATATGTCTGCTTCAGCAGAGATTCCGATACTTACAGAAAACCCATGCCTAAGTTTATAACCTGAAATTTTTTCAAGAGCATGTCCGATAGTATGACCGAAATTAAGAATCTGCCTTAATCCTTCTTCTTTCTCATCTCTTTTTACAACTTCTGCTTTTATGCTGCAGCTTTTTTTCAAAAGATAGGTTAATATCTCTTTATCTCTATTTATTATCTCATTTGTATATTTTTCCAGGAAATAAAATAATTCTTTATCATAGATTACTGCATGTTTTATAAGTTCAGCCAATCCGTTGATAAATTCCTTTTCAGGAAGTGTATCTAAAAAATTGATATCAATAAAAACCTTATCTGGCTGATAAAAAGAACCGACAAGGTTTTTTCCAAAAGGTGTATCAACTCCGGTCTTTCCTCCGACAGAGCTGTCAACCATTGCAAGAAGTGATGTCGGGACCTGGATATATGAGACTCCCCGTGCATAGGTCGAAGCAACAAAACCAGCTAAGTCCCCGACAACTCCTCCTCCAAGAGCAACTATCAAAGAATCCCTTCCAAATCCCTTCTCAAACAAGACATTTTCCAGTTTTTGCTTTGTTTTTCTTGTCTTGTTTTTTTCTCCTGCAGCAAAATCTATCAGTTCAAAATTCATACCAGAAAATGCGGATGTGATCGTTTTTTTGTAAATTTTTGACAGGTTTGAGTCTGTTATCACTGCAATTTTTTTTTCTTTATGGTTTTTTTTAATAAACTTTCTTATTCCTGACAAAAGATCTTCTCCGACAACAATCTCATATGTTCTGTTTTTTATATCAGGAAGTTCAACCTTTACTGTTGCCCACATTTCAGCTCCCTTCCCATGACCCTGCAGATTGGCTTAAGTTCCCTTAAAAGCTTTTCAAAATCCTCTGGATACAATGACTGTGCAGCATCACTTAATGCCTCTTCAGGATTAGGATGCACCTCAACAAGGATACCGTCAGCACCTGCAGCAGCAGATGCCCTGCTCAAAGGAGATATAAGGTCTCTTCTTCCTGCTGCATGGCTCGGATCAACAATCACAGGAAGGTGTGTTATTTTCTTTAATGCAGGAACCGCACTTATATCAAGAGTATTCCTGTATGCTGTCTCAAAAGATCTTATTCCTCTCTCGCACAGGATAACATTCTCGTTTCCTTTTGAAAGGATATATTCAGCAGCCATTATAAGCTCCTTTAATGTTGCGTTCATTCCTCTCTTTAGAATAACCGGTATTTTAAGTTTGCCTACTTCCTTTAAAAGATCAAAGTTCTGCATGTTTCTTGCACCAATCCTAAGAATATCCACATATTCTGCTGCAATCTTAACATCCCTTACATCCATCACCTCAGTCTCAACAAAAAGCCCAGTCTTTTCTCTTGCTTTTTTTAGTAATTTAAGCCCTTTTATCCCAAGACCCTGGAAACTATACGGAGAAGTTCTTGGTTTGAATGCTGATGCCCGTAAGATACTTATATTAAGTTTCTTAAGAATATTTGCAATCTCCATTATCTGATTTTCGCTTTCCACAGAACAGGGCCCTGCAATTACGATAAACTCATCTCCTCCTATCTTTGTATCACCGATTTTAATAACTGTATTTTCTTTCTTAAATTCCCTGCTTGCAAGCTTATACGGCTTTAGTATCTTTGTAACCTTCTCAACACTCTTTATTGCTTTCCATCCGTTTATCTCATATTTTCGCGAGTCGCCTATCACAGCAACAACAGTTCTCTCTTCACCATACAAAGGAACCGGCTTGAGTCCTTCATCTTCTATCTTTTTAATCACTCTCTCAATCTCTTTTTTTTCTGTATTCGGCTTCATCACAATTATCATTTTTTTTTCACCTTTATAGTTTAATCTAATGTATTATTGTCCTTGGGAGAAAAACGGTTATTAATTATCCCCAAGGATTACCAAAAATAATATCCAAAAAATCTATAGAAAAATATCTCTAACTCAGATTCAAATAATTTTGAACAGGTCAAAGTATTCATAACAGCAAAGAAAACCAATACTAATATTTAAATATTTGTATGGTCCAACAGAATGATGTACACGAGAAAATTCATGGAAAAACTCTTTTAATATATCTTCAAAACCCTTCTTAAAGTCATGCTGAAAATTATTGAAAAAATGATATATCCTCCAAGCCAACCTAAATTCCCTATCAAAGGAAGTCCGTTAAATGGTTTAACTTTTTCATTTCCCACAACAATCTTTTCAAATGAAGAATCTTTAATTTGTTTTTCAGGGGAATAATATCTTCTCTCATTTGAAATGAGAATCTGTTTTGAAGCAGTCTCATCATTAAAATTAAAGGAAATATTGTATTCTCCTGCTTCACCTTTGACATGATATGTTGCCTGATTATTAACAATCTCCTTAACTGTATCATCTCCGGTAAGCTCAAGCCCATCAGGAAGCCCAATTTCAATTTCTCCGGAAATGCCTTCCTTAACAAACACATCAACTTCAAAAGGCACATTTGGAGAAAGTTCATAATAAGCCATGTGGGAATTAAGCCACCCGAAAATCAAAATTATAGGAATGAATGTAAACAATGTAGGCTTCATGGAATGAGACATATATTTAAGATTAGTCTCCATCATCTCGCTCTGGACTTTCATTGCTTTATCTGGCTTGTCCTTAAGTTTTTTAATTTCTTTCTGCAGGGCTTTTTGCTCATCCCTAAGATCTTTCATAAGATCCTGGTTTGTAACCAATCTATATACTAAAGTTACAAGAAGAGAAATAATAAAAGCAATAATCACAATTCCTGCAAGAGGAGGAAGATTCAAAAGCCACCCAAGCAGTACATCCAATATCGAATTAAGCATAGTTTCATGAGAAAACATAAGCCTTTTTAAATGTTATTCATGAATTTTCTGCGAAATTCATTATTGATGTCCTTAGGTTCCGTAGAAATACTTTTATAATATATCCATATTGTGAAAAATATGCATTTATTTGACAAATTTCTAAATACCTCGGGATTAATCAGTATTTTTTTTGTGACTCTCACATTTATTTTTTGCTGGAAAAAGAATAATTTTAATCTGAAGAAACATACATTGAGCTGCTGCGGAAGCCACAATTATTCTAAATTGTTTAATTTTTCACTTGCTGTTTTTGGTATATTACAGATTCTATTTACTTATGCAATAATTAAGAAAGTATTATCAGGAACTGATGGATGGTTAATAATTCCTCCTATAATTGCAGGAACTGCAATGATTCTTGCCGCAATCTTTGATAACAAGAAGCATTTTAAAATCCACCTGTTTTCAGCATGTGTAACCTTTATCACACTTATTCTCTGGTGCTTTATGTTTCATTTCTTTATTATGAAAAACAGCTTTTATATAGGAATAATCGCATTAAACATTTCTGTTTTATTGAGTCTGGGAACCATAATAACTTACATAAAATTCGGAAAGTGTGCAGTGCCGGAGATATTTTTCATTGGTTCTGTCTTTTTATGGAACCTGTTTTTTAGTTATGTGATAATTTTATTGTAATCCGTATGTTATCTCCATAAATTTAAATACTCTGTATTAATAGACTATTTATTAATAAATCAATTAAAACACAAAAAATGAAAATAACAAAAATTCGGCGAGAGGGGGCTATCCTCGACTTAAAAGTCGAGGTATTACGCCTGCCTCTCTTTTTTTGCCGAATCGCAAGAAATCCATTTGGATTTCTGTGTGCCAAAAAGCATAAGCTTTTTGAGCATTTTGGGATTAAAAATTTCGCCATAAATGGCGGGGTTTTAAACCCACTGAAAATTTCTGGCGAAATTTTCAATA
>WJJD01000088.1 GCA_014729915.1 Candidatus Woesearchaeota archaeon
GACCAGGTCTTAAGGACAAAGTATCCAGTTCTTGAATCATTGCTGTTCCACACTCCATTATTTAAGATGTGCATTTTCGCAAGTTCCTTTTATCATGATTATTTCTGGTATCCTGTAGTCGGAAAGAAAAAAATAAAAAAGTTCATGAAGACAAAGTGGGGCAGGCTCTGGAAAAAATATTAGGGCTAGACAAGTCTTATACCATGTTTAAGGATTTCTTTAACTAATCCTGATTTTTTTTTTCCAATCTGGGTTTTAGTTAGAATAAAACATTGGATATTTCTTTTATATTTTCTAGATAATTTATCTGATATTCTGGTAAGAGTCATGTCAATCTGGGGATTTTTGTTATTGACCACTACTGCAAAATCTATATCAGATTCTTCTCTGTAAGTTCCTTTTGCCACACTTCCAAACAAATATATTTTTTGTGTATTTACAGAATCAATTACCTTTCTGGAAAATTCACTTACAATCTTTCTGAAAATATATGGAAGCTGGTTAAGGTCATTTCTTTCTTTATGTAAGAGTTTAAGAATCTCCTGAGTGTATTTGTTTTCCCTGTTTAACTTATAAATGGTGTACGAAAACTCATTTTCTATTTCCTTTAAAAGGCCAAAAGAGGTTAATCGGGTTAATGCCATTGTCAAAGCCTTGTTTCCTAGTTTTGTGTGATTTCTAAGATCCTGTCTTGTAAATCCTGCTCCAGTAGATTCTCCATAGATAAAAAGAATTCTCCAGCTTGATTTATTTCCAAGGCAAATATCAAGCAACATTATAGTAATTCCTCCATAATATTAATATATGGTTTCATGAAATTATCTATAAAGTATTGTGCTGTTTTCATGATTTCCATTTTTGATTTTTTTGCATTTGACACATCATAATATTGAGTTTTTGTTCTTTCATCTCTGCCATTTTTTTATCTTCTTTATACGCATCTTCATGAAAGTTCTTCCATCTATTTGATTCTTCTGTTGTTAATCTGACTTCTTTGAACATTTCTTGTTTATTATCATTTGTTTCATTATTATTTGTCATTTTATACATAAAAGTGTATTAAAATAGAACTTATTTATAAATATTTACACTTTTTTGTATTAATTTTTACACTTAAGTGGAATACCATGAAAGAGCAATTACTTAAAAAAATTCATGAAAACAAAGTGGGGCAGGCTCTGGAAAAAATACCAATATTAAAAAATAAGATAGTTTTTCTGTTCTCTATGACCCTTATCTATATCATCATTCCTGCTTATGAAGAGGAAAATTCCATCGGTAAAGTCATTGATGACTTAAAAAAGCATGGTTATGAAAACATTGTTGTTATTGATGACGGAAGCACTGACAGCACATTCCAGATTGCCAAAGACAAAGATATATCTGTTATCAGGCATGTTGTAAACAGGGGCCAGGGGGCAGCACTTGAGACAGGAATTCAATATGCATTGACAAAAGATCCGGATATTGTGGTTACTTTTGATGCTGACGGCCAATTCTTAGCTGAAGACATTAAAAGGCTGTGCGAGCCAATTAAAAATAAGCGTGCTGACGTTGTTCTGGGCTCAAGGTTTTTAGGAAAAGCAAAAAACATCCCTTTAATAAAAAAGATTGTCCTGAAGCTTGGAATTTTGGTTGTCTATCTCCTATATGACATAAAGTTGACTGATTCACAGAACGGCTTCCGGGCATTTTCAGGGTATGCAGCATCAAAAATAGATATCAAAAGCAACGGCATGGAGCATGCCGGAGAGATTCTGCATGAGATAAAATCAAAAAAATTAAAATATATGGAAGTTCCTGTAACAGTAGTTTACACTGATTATTCAATAAGCAAGGGACAAAAATCATCAAAAAGCATAATATTAGGATTGAAAATGATACTTAAAAAACTGATGAGGTAGAAAATGACAATACTACAATTACTTATACTGATATTTTCCTTTTTTGCATTAAGCAGGGTTATATTAAGGACAAGAGATAAGAAACTTACTTTATATGAATTCATATTCTGGGTTTTTGTATGGGCATCAGTAATTTTTATTGCTTTTTTTCCAGGAGTAAGCACATTTTTTGCAAACCTTGTGGGAATAGACCGGGGTGTTGATATTCTTATTTATTCAGGAATCGGGCTTCTTTTCTATCTCATTTTCCGGCTCTATGTCAAGCTTGAAGAGCTTGAGCAGGAATTTACTGTTCTTGTAAGAGAAATTTCTTTTATTAAAAAAAAGGAGAAATAAATCATAAATTTTCCTCTGGAAAATTTATAATGCTTTGATAAGTTAGGAGTTAGAGGATTTTTCAAAAAAGTATTATGACTGGAATTTAATTGTTGACCTTCCAGTCGCTATTTTTGATCTTTATTTACATATTTTATAATCCTGAGAAGATATTTGGGATATATTTTTAATATTTTTTTAATGGTTTTAATTGTTATTTTCTCATCCAGATCCATGTATTCATGTGCTAATCTGTTTCTGAATCCTGCTGTTGATGCAATTTTATCAAGAAAATTTTCTGAAAAAATATCCAGTTTTTTCAGATCGATAAAACTTGAATAGTAGCTTTTTGCGACTTCTCCTTTTTCTTCAAGCAGGTCCTGGTTAAGCTTGATAGCAGACTCTACACTTTCTTCTGCTTTTCTTTCCAATGCTGCTAAAAGAATCTCTTTTTCTCCGGCATTGTCTTCTGTTTCATATTTTTTGAGTATTTTTTTTAAAATATTTAAATTATCATTGATAAAATCAATAAGCCGGGTTTGTTTGTCTTTATGCATCTGCGGCAGCCTCTTCAAGTTGTTTTTCCAGTATTTTTCTTCTCTTAACCTCATACTTTTGAAAATCAATATAATCAAACCATGCAGCCCATTTCAGATCATCAAAAAATCCGTTTTTTACTTCATATATTGGCTTTCCCATAAAAAATATCTCTTTTCTAACAATTGGAGAATGGTTGGTATTGATATTTATGATATCTATTTTTTCAGTCTCCAATATTTTAACTAAATCTTCGTAAAGGGATATCTCTTTTTCTGTTTTCATTGGTTTTTTCGTATAAAAAGCAAAATCAAAATCACTGTCTTTAGAGTATGTATTGTCAGCTCTTGAGCCAAAAAGAACAAGAACAAGCAAATTATATTTTTTGGCAATTTTTTGAAGTTCTGTTTTCTTAGTTTTAATTGAAAGCATAAGCAATTGAATAATCTTACAGTTTAAATTTATTACGTAAAAATTTATATATCTTCTCAAATCTATTCATTACATGAACATTCTCTTACTTTCAGAATTCTTCCCTTCCTCAGATTTAGATATTACAGGGGGAGTTGAAAACAGAGCATATTATACAGCAAAAGAGCTTGCAAAAAAAAATAATGTATATGTAATAACATCAAAGCAGCCGGAAACTGATAATTTTGAAAAGTTTGAGAACATCCATGTCTTCAGGATCTCTCCTGAATTTCCATATTCCTCAACAGGATCCCTTTTAAAAAGAAGTATTTTCGGACTTAATGCCTGCACAAAGATATTATTATTTTGCAGAAAAAAAAATATAAAAGTTGTTGATGCGCAGAGCTTTTTTACTTATCCTGCTGCAATCATCTCTAATATACTTTCTAAAAAATCTTTTTTAACATATCATGAGACATGGCTTGATTCCTGGATAAAAAATACAGGAACAAAAGTTGGAGCATTTGGAGAAATTTTCGAAAGGATTATTCTTTTTTTTGCAAACATCATGAACTTAAAAATCATTTCTGTTTCAGGATTTACAAAAAAAAAGCTTGCCGGTAACGGATATAAGAAAGAAAATATAGAAGTTATTCATAACGGAATTGAACTTGAAAAATACAGGAAAGTTCTAGCCAAAAAAAACAAAAAAACAATCTGCTATGTCGGAAGGCTGATAAAACATAAGAGAGTGCAGGATTTAATTAAAAGTATTGAGATTATTAAAAAAAAAATTCCTGGCATAAGGTGTGAAATTATCGGTGAAGGTCCTCAAAAACAAAATTTAATTAAACTTGCAAAAAAATGCAATGTATACGAAAATATCAGGTTTTTAGGATATCTTAAAAATCATGAATCTGTCATTAAAAAAATAAAATCTTCTTCAATTCTTGTTCACCCTGGAACTGTTGAGGGATTCGGGTTTGTATTAATTGAAGCAATGGCTTGCTCAACTCCTTATGTCTGCTCAGACATTGATGTTTTTCTGGAAGTTACAAATAACGGGAAAGGCGGACTTATTTTTAAAAGAAGAAATTATAAGGATCTTTCTGAAAAAATCTTAGAATTATTAGAGAATAAAAAATTGTACAAAAAAAAGAAGATACAAGCAGAGAAATTTGCTGAAAAATACAACTGGAAAAATATTGTCGAGAAAATAGAGAGAATTTATGAATGTTAGATCATTATAAGTTTAGCTTAAAATCTCTATTTTATTTTCATTAACTGATATCACCTGATCATCTCTCAAATTGAAGAATTATTTAATTAATCTTAAAATAATAAATTAATAATTTTATGATTAATGAAAAAGATCTGTCAGATGGATTTCTGAAAGAAATCCATAATTTTATAAGAACAAAAATTATTATTATACATGATGAAAGTTCTGATAATAACAGAATCATATCCTCCGAAAATCTTTGGCGGAGGGGAAATCTCTGCCAGGAACCTGGCAGAATCACTTGCCCAAAAAAAAATAAATACAACAGTTCTAACATCATATTTTTCCGGATTGCAAAGAACTGAAAAAAAAGATAACCTGAGGATTTTACGGCTGCTTAAAACAGGAAGTTCACCAAGAAAACTTTCTGAAAACATAAAAAGAGAAGCTTTTTTTCCAAGATCTGTAAAAAAAGAACTGAATGAACTTTTGAAAAAAGAAAATTTTGATATAATCCACTGCTTAAATAACACTTCTACATTAGCTGTTCCTGAATATGAAGGCATAAGTCTTGCTGCTACAATAAACAGCTATGTCAATCTCTGCCCAAAAGCAAACCTTTTTTACAAAGAAGAAAAAGCATGCACAGGATGCAGTCCTTTAAAATTTGTTGTATGTATGATGAATTCAGAATATATTGGAAAACAGAAACTAAATTTTTATCTCAAATACAATCCTTTATTGTTAATATATATCTATGCAAGATACATCCAGAGAAAAAATTCCTTAAAAAAATTCAATCTCTTATGCAGAAGCACTTTTATTTCTGAATTTGTGATTAAAAATAATATCTCAGAAAAAAAGATAGGATTAGAATACAACCTGTTTGATCCGAACATCAACATAAGCAAGTTTTCAAGGCTTAAAAAAAGGCTTAATAACCAGATTGTAATAACTTATATCGGAAGCCTTGAAAAGATCAAAGGAGTTGATGTTTTGATAAGATTATACAGCAAAGTAGATAAGAAATCAAATTCAAAACTTCTTATAGTGGGTGATGGGTCAAAAAAAGACTCTTTAATTAGATTAGCTGAGAATCTTGGAATAAAACACAGAGTAATTTTTACTGGAAGAATTGAGTATGAATTCATCCCTTACATGTTTGACCAGACTGATATACTTGCATTTTTTTCAAAATGGCCTGAACCTTTCTCAAGAGTACTTATGGAAGGATTATATTTTGGAAAACCGATTATTGCAACAAATAAAGGAGGAAACAGTGATGCAGTTATTGATAATAAAAACGGATTTCTAATAGATTCTGAAAAAACGATTCCTGAAAAACTTAAAGTCCTTATACACAATAAAAAACTAAGAATAAAATTCGGAAAAGAATCTAAAAAACTTTATGAAAACAAGTTTAAAAAAGAAAAAGTCATACAGGATGTAATTGATTTTTATAAAGAGATTACCTCTTAAAGTTCCATTCTTTTTTCAAAAATTTTTCCTGTTTGAGTTTTTCTGCAAGATAAAATTCTTCTTTTGTTATCTCATCAAATTCAAACTCTATATCAAAATAATCCTCAAAACCCTGCTGTAATGCTTTGCATAATTCTTCAAAACTAACCTCTCTTTCCAATTCTTTTTTTAATGAGGTGACTCTCTCTTTGACATTTTTTATTAATTTACCTTTGATCTTTTCATTGGGAACCTTAAGTACTGAAAACATCTTTGATACATCTGTTTCTATCAGAAGAGTTCCGTGCTGAAGCAATTTCTTTTGTTTTCTTGTCTGAGCGCATCCGGATATTTTTTTGCCGTTTACAACAAGATCATTTAACGGTACGTATTCAGCAGATATATCTATGTTCTCTAACCCTGCAATTATTGCAGAGCAGATTGTCTCATAAGATTTGTTGATATCTCTGGAAATAAAGTCATTCTTCTCAGCAATTGTTATGCTGTAAGTGAGTTCCTTGTCATGAAAAACAGCCCCTCCTCCGGTAATCCTTCTTACATAATCAATTCCCAGTTCATCACATTTTTTAATATCAACCTCTTCTTTTAATGACTGGAAATATCCGATAGAAACAGCAGCAGGCAGCCACTCGTAAAACCTTACTGTAGGTCTTTTATTAAGCTTGAGAAGGGCAAAATCAATTGCCATGTTAGTAAATGCATCTCTTGGCCTGTCAATAATAAGTCTCCATTTCATTTTAAAATAATTTATTTTTCCATGTCTTTGGAGTAAGTTCATTTATTATCTCAAGATCTATATGGTATTTAAAAGGTTTTGTTCCTCTTTTTTTAATCCAATCAATCATCTCAGAGAGTCCTTGTTCCAAAGAATATTCTGTCCTGTATCCTAAAAGTTTTCTTGCTTTTTCTGCAGAGCAGTTTGCAAGCTCTACTTCCTGAGGCCTTTTATCAACGTATCTTGGTTTGACCTTAAAATCAAGCAGTTTTCCGATGGTATACGCAAGCTCATTTATTGAAACAAACTCCTCATCCGGACCGATATTGATCACTTCTCCGACAACATTATCCTCAAATCCCAATTTTATAAGTGCCTGCAGACAGTCCTGGATAAAAGAAAAGCATCTTTTTTGTTCACCATTTCCATATATTATGGGCTGCTTTCCCTGTAGCATAAGATTAATCATTATGCTTGCAACATTTCTGTAAGGATCATCATATTTCTGCCTTGGACCTATGATGTTGTGTGGGACAGCTATCACATATTCGACTCCATGCACCTCGCATAAATTTTTCACCTGGAGCTCAGCTGCATATTTTCCAATACCGTAAGGATCCTGGGGATTTGGCTTCATATCTTCAGTAAATGGAACCTTATTCTCCCCGTATCTTGCCATGCTGCTTGTAAAAACAAATCTCTTTACTTTGTTTGATATTGCTGCAGAAAGAACAGAGACAGTATTCTGATAAACATTTTTATTGATAAAGTAAGGTGAAAATACCGAAAGTCCTTCATATGCTGCTGCTGCACAGTGATAGACGATATCAACATCCTTTGTTATCTTTTTCATTGAGTTTAGAAAATTGCAGTCATACTGATAGAATTCAACCTTGTGGTGGACATTATCAAGATATCCTCCCATCAGGCTGTCGCATCCGACTACATGATGTCCCTTTTCAATTAATGCTTCTGCAAGATGGCTTCCTAAAAACCCTGCAACTCCTGTTACAAATATTTTTTTCTTTTTCATTTTTCTTAAACTTATTATTTAATAATAAAACTTAAATGTTTTAAATATTTTATCAAAATAAAGTAAGAAAAGACAAATTAAAAAATAACAATAATACCGGCACAGACGGATTTTTGCAAAAAAATCCTATTCCATTTTTCTTGTGAAAAATTCCATCTGGCCGATATTGTTATTTTTTTAAAGAAAAGTATCAATATGGCTCTTAAAATAATCTATTTCGGAACATGGGAAAAGAATTATTCAAGAAACAAGATAATCATTGATGGATTAAAAAAAGCTGGTGCTGATATTAAATTATATCATGTGAAAACTGTGTGGAATACAAAGCTCCATAAGACAAATCTCTCAAAAGCAAAAATTGTTATTGATTTTTTTAAGGCTTATTTTTTGATGATTAGGAATTTTTTTAAGATTAAGGATTATGATTTTTTGATTGTGGGTTACCCGGGTTGGTTTGATATGCCGCTTGCCTGGTTTTTAAATAAGATCAAAGGAAAAAAGCTTGTTTTTGATTCTTATTTTTCTATCTATGATTCCATTGTCAATGATAGAAAATCAGCAAAAAAAGGTTCTCTTAAAGCAAAACTTTTATTTTTTGTTGACAAGACCGCCTGCAGGATGGCTGATATCATTCTTCTTGATACAAAGGAGCATATCAAGTATTTTTCAAATGAATTTAAGATTAAGAAAAATAAATTCATAAGAGTTTTTATAGGAGCGGATGACAAAATATTTTTTCCAAGAAAAAATATGAAGAAATCAAAAAAATTTAAAGTTATTTTTCACGGGAAATTCATCCCTCTGCAGGGTGTTCCCTTTATCATAAAGGCTGCTAAACTTCTTGAGGATGAAAATATTGAATTTGATATAATCGGAGGAGGACAGCTTGAAAAGGATATGAAAAAATTAAACAGGAAGCTGGATGTAAATAATGTAAGTTTTTTAGGTTTTATTGATATCAATAAGCTTCCTGATTATCTGGCAAAAGCAGACATTGGTCTTGGAATCTTTGGAGACACCAAAAAAGCAAAAAGAGTGATTCCAAACAAGGCTTTTGAAATACTTGCCATGAAAATTCCATTGCTAACTGGAGATTCTGCTGCAGCAGTAGAGGTTCTTGAAGACAAGAAGCACTGTGTTTTATGCAAAATGGCTGACCCAAAAGCGATTGCTGACTCTATTTTGTTATTAAAAAAAGATAAAAACTTAAGAAAAAAGATCAGTTTAAATGGATATACTCTTTTTAAGGATAAGTTCTCTCCTGATGCTATAGGAGAAGAATTAAAAAAAGAACTTTTAAAAAGAAGATGAGAAAAAAAAATATTTTGATACTATTCTTATTTTTATTAATCTTGACTCCTATTTGTTTTTCATTAGTTGAGATAAACGGTTTTATCAATGATTATGCAGGAGTGTTAACAAGTTCTGAAAAAGACCAAATCAAGATCATATTACAAGATATATTTGACTCTAAAAAAGCAGAATATGCTGTTGTGATAGTTGATTCTCTTGAAGGTTCTGATATAGAATCCTATACATTAAAAATTACCCAAGGAAATCTTGGCGACTCTGAAAAAAACAACGGACTGCTCTTGCTCATTGCAATTGAAGACAGAAAGTACAGGTTTGAGACTGGAAGAGGGCTTGAGCCGGTCTTGCCTGATATTATTTTGGCAAGGATCGGAAGAAACATTCTTAAGCCGGAATTTAAGCAAGGGAATTATGCAGAAGGAATCATTAAGGCAAGCAGCGAGATAAAAGCGATTCTTGTTGATAACAAGGTTCCTGATATCCAAGAAGAAGAAAATGAGCTTTATTATATCCTGCCCATACTTGTATTTATCATTTTATTTGTTATTCTGTTTTCAGTAATTGCATCTTCTGTGAGCCAAAAAGACAAGCATAAAAAAAAAAGAGATGATTCAGATTTTTTTATTGCAGGTTATGCTTTGGGAAATATCTTAAGAGGAGGAAAAGGCGGTTTTTCAGGAGGAGGCGGATTTGGCGGATTTGGCGGATTTGGCGGTGGAAGTTTTGGCGGGGGCGGAGCATCCGGGGGTTGGTAGTTCTGATTTTCAATATAATTTGACCAGTGACACCGGGCATCTTCACACAGCATTTATATAGAGAACTTTAAATTACCTATAGAGAATAATTCAAAGTTCTTCTTAAAGAATTTTGATGTTTTTCAAAATTCTCTATATTTTTTAACTAGAAAAATCTTTCGCTCTGCTAACATTATTCAAAAGTTGCCACTGTTTCCTGAACAGTGGAAAGTTTTGAATTCTAAGTTTATTGCTTATCTTTATGATAAACATCAAGAAATATTAGTTTATTATTTTGTTCTATATACGCGTAAGCAAGTCTATATGGAGAAATATACAACTCACGAGTACCTTTTCTTGAATATCTCATTGGTTTTCCAACCTTTGGATTTTCAATAACTTTTTCAACTTGTTTTTTAATCTGCTCTTTTAGAGAATTATCCTTTATTTTTTTTATTTTTTTGAGAAAATTACTTTTATATTCAATATCTAACATGCCTGCAGCTCCTTTAAAAATTCTTCTTTACTCTTTTTAATGAATTTCCCTTTATCATATTTCTGCCATGCTTTTTCAACTTTTTCAGCAAATTTTAAATCATCAATCAGATCTATTGCAAGATCTTCCATTTTCTTAAGAATCAATCTTCCTTTATCCTTCACAATTAAAAATTCCTGACCTTTATTCAGATCCGACCTCAGTCCCCGCGGTATCACAATTTGCCCCTTTGTACTCATTTTTGCTATTCCAAATTCCATTTTAAATCACTAAGTAAGGTAAAACTTACTTATTTATATGTTTATCGAAAATAATTCATAATTCAGGCCATTTATGTTTTTTGGTTTTTATTTTTTAGAAAACTTTAATCTCATATCAACATTAAAAAAATACTGACCGGAATGGTTAAAAAATTAAATTCTTTATCAAAAGATAAATCATTTTTTGACAGCAATATTCTTTTTTTAAAAACATGTTTATTGTTAAAATCTTTTATATCAATATTATTCTGCCATTTAAGTTCAATTCCAATTAATTCTTTGTTTATATTAATGCAAAAATCTGTTTCTTTTTTCTTTGCAAAAAACCATAAAAAATCAGAAAAATCATAAGATTTTTGTTTAATTCTGGATAATGCTTCACACACAACTCCCTCTAATAAAATATCACTTTTATTTTGAGAAAAGTCCTGGAATTTTCCCATTGTTAATCCTTTGAAAACACTATAATAAAATGGATCTTTAAAATATGCTTTTTTGTTTTTCCTGAAAACAGGTGTTTTTGAATTTGGATTTACCTGGTATAAATTATTTAAAAGAAGTATTGTGTTTAAAAAATCAAGATATTCACTAACTGTAGTGTGAGCAGGAATGTTCATCTCTTTTGCAAGAGCATTCAAAGAAAAAGAAGAAGAATAGATTTTAATTACACCTTTAATTATACTTTTAAAAATTTTTTCAGATTTATTTAATTTTGAAAGATCCCCTAATATCCATCTTAGATATATTTCATATGTTTGTGCAGAGATTTCATTACTTTCTATATTTTCATAGATCGGTTTTAAGAATCCTCCTGTTTTTTGATATTTGATTAAAGCGTTATTTAGGCCGGATAATTCAATTGCTAATTCTTTTGCTTTATCATAGAATGATTCAAGATTATTAATTTTTAATTTTTTACTAATTATATTCTTGTAGAAGGTGTTATAGTATTTTTTAAATGATAACGGTAAAAATAATTCATAGTCAATATTTCTTCCGGGAAGTCTTTCAGTTCCTTTTTTGAGGAAATATGCACTGCTTCCTGTACATAAGATTATCTTATTTTTTGATAAATCTGTCTCAAGAAAAAATTTTAAAGCAATTTCCCAATTCTCAATCAGTGTAACCTCATCTAAAAATATATATGTTCTTTTTTCTTGTTTTAATTCATGGATTGTATTGAATAGTTCAATAAGATCATTTTTATTATCCAATGGTTCACAGGAAAAATAAAAAATATTTTTTGGATCAATTTTTTTTTCAATTAAATCCTTTATAAATAATTTCAAGAACGTGGTTTTACCAACCTGCCTTGGCCCTATTAAAATCGTATTTTTTTTTAAAAAAGTATATAAAATCTGATTTTTTTTAGACAATGCCTCCTTTACATATCTGTCATTATATATCTCATTTTTATGTCTCCACCACGGATTCTGAAGATTAAGTTCGGATATCATGTTGATTATAAAAAATCAAGTATTTAAATATCTTTTGATTTTTGAAAATCAACTATTTAATAAGAAATTGATTTTCAAAAATCAAGTAAGTGCAATAAGAGAGATTTTTCTGAATTTACCTGTAATTATTTAAAAAGAGTCTCTCTGTGTCACCCAATCTATTAGATCAGGGATATTATTATCTTCGAAATAGTAACCTGGGATAGCAATATCAGAAGCATTTTTTTTTTGATGTCTGGTACCATAATATCTATCATTAAGTGCTTGAACATGCCTTTCTAATAAACTTGTTGGTATTTGATTATGCCGTCCTGCATTATAAAATCCTATGCCTTTTAATTCATTGGGATCAAGAATAAGTGTTCCAGTTGCATCAACAACATAAATATCATGGCAACATACATGTCCATTAAAAGTGCAAACTTTTTGAGCAGATGATCTTGAAGCACTTAATCCAAATTCTTCTTCTAATTCTCTTAATGCTGTATCCAAAGTATCAGTATCTTTTCTTGGATCAAACTGTCCTCCTGGAAGACTATATTTACCATTTACACGTTCAAGTCCTAAAATTATACTATTATAAGTTTTTCCTGTAGTTTCACTTCGATAAAAAAAATGCACAATTGCTCTTCCTGTTTTTATTTTTGCCATTTAAAAAAAGTTGTAGTTCTATATATTTAAATTTTACTATTTCTTAATAGTGAAAGTTAAATCAACAACCTTTTTAAATTCAATAACATACCCATAATATAACATGTTTGATTTTTTTAAAAAACCAAAAAAAGGGCAGTATGCAAAGCTGAAATGTCCGAGATGCAGCATTCATATGAGAAAACTTAAAAGAGAGGATGTTGTGATTGATGTCTGCAGAAAATGCAACGGCATGTGGCTTGATGATAAGGAGATTGATAAATTGATCCGGATTTCTGCAAAAGAAAACAGATCCAAAAAAAAATCAGAGAGGGAAAAAAATGAATAATAAAAAATCTTCACTTGTTGTCGGAATTGTTGTTGTTCTAGCTGTTATAATTGGGATTATTTTAATTTTAGCATTATGGATAGGAGGAACATACAATTCTCTTGTAGGACTTGAAGAAAATGTTAACAATGCCTGGGGAAAAGTGGAAAGTGCTTACCAGAGAAGGGCTGATCTGATACCAAATTTAGTTGCGACAGTTAAAGCATACAGTGATTATGAAGGAGAAGTTTTAACTGATATTACTCAGGCAAGAGCTTCAATTAATAATGCAGACACTCCTGAAGAATTAGCCCAGGCAGACCAACAGTTGAATTCTGCCCTGTCAAGGCTTTTGGTTGTAGTCGAAAACTATCCGAATCTTAAAGCTAATGAGAACTACATGGATCTTCAGGTCCAGCTTGAAGGAACTGAGAACAGGATAAAGGTTGAAAGGGATCTTTATAACGAAGCTGTTCGTGCGTACAACACAAAGATCAGGAGAGTTCCAACAAATATGATTGCAGGAATGCTTGGTTTTTCACAGAAAGAATATTTTGAAGCTGACCAGGGAGCTCAAAATGCTCCTGATGTCGGTGAATTACTGGAATCATAAAAATTTATAAATCACTTCTTATTCAGGTTTTTTGATGTCAGACAAAGATGAGGAGCTGAAAATCCCAAATTTTTTAAAAGATATTAAAATTAATTATTCTTTTTTAATACTTGCATTAATTTTGATTTTTGGTTTTTATCTGAGATCCTATCATGCAGATTATCCTGTCATCGGATATCATGCCTGGAAAGAGATGCATTATTTAACTGAAGCAAGAAATTTTGCCAGAGAAGGGTTTTTCAAGCACGGATTTTTTATTCCCTACAAGGATATTATTCAAAAATCAGACAACCCTGATTCTGCACATTCAGATACTTTTCCTATAAGCTCAATTATCACTGCAATTGGTTTTAAGATGTTCGGAATGAAACTTAAAATAGCCAGAATGATAAGTATATTCTTTTCATTAGGCTCAGTTATTTTTTTCTATCTTATCATAAAAAAGCTGTTTGATAATAACCTTATGGCATTATTGTCAGCATTCCTGTTAACCTTAAATCCTTTGCTTGTGTTTTTCGGAAGACAGGTGCAATTAATCAATCCTGCTCTTTTTTTCTGTCTTGGAGGAGTATATTTTTATCTACTCTGGCTTGATAAGTTTTCCTGGAAATATACAATATTGTTTCCTTTTTTTCTAATGCTTGGAATTATCAGCAAATATTCATTTGCAATTTTTGTCTTTCCCATGCTTGGGATATTTCCATTCAAAAAATTTGTAGAGAAAAAATTATGGCCAAAATTTGCATTAGTACTCGCTAATACTCTTCTTTTATCTTTATGGATACCTTATGTATTTTTTATTTATCAGGAACCTGGTTCTGGAAGTTCCACTATTGCAAGTGAAGTTTTAAAATTTAATTTTAATACAATTTTGACAGATTCTTTTTGGACAACCATGGTATCTTACACTGCAGATAATTATTCATTAATTGGACTTTTACTTGCTTTTCTTGGATTTTTGGCTTTTGAATATGTGATGATTTCCAAAGTTAAGGATAAGAGTATTAAAATTTTTAAGAAGATTTATTTTTTTAGTGTTTTAATTGTTCTTGGACTAACAATTTTAGGCCTGATTCTTCCGATAATAAATACAGCAAACCTGATGAAAATCCTGTTTTATACCATGGCATTTTTTATTATTTTAGGAAGTGTAGTATTAATTTATTATTATATTATAAAGGATAATAAAGAAACAGCTTACAGATTCATATCCTCTTATACTGTCGGTTTTTTGATTTATGTTGTGTTCATGGCATTTAAGATGTCTGGACATAACTATCACCAATATCCTATAATGCCCTTGCTTGTGTTTTTTATGGCATATTTCATGATATTTGTTGCAAATACTCTAAAAAAAATCAATATGTTTGAATTTATCTTTATGGGATTTTTATTTGTCTGGACAATAAGCAGGTTCATTCCTTTGATTGATATCTTATTTAAACCATTAAATGCAGTTCCAGTAAAGATTTCTCTTATTTTCTTTCTTATTTATAGCTCAACTGTTATTGTTTTTTATTCAAAAAAAGTAAAAGCTAACTTATTAAAAAAAGTCACAAGATATTCTATCATTATTATATTTGTTGTACTTATTTTCATGCCATCATTAGAGGCTAAAAACAGGATGTTTAATACACAATTTATCGGATGGGATATTGCAGGAGATTTTATCAACCAGAAAAAAGAAAAAGGAGAAACTTTGATAAATTCCGGGCACCAGGCAAGAGGAGTTGTCTGGCATGCAGATATAAAGGGATCAACCGGAATTCCAAAAGATATTTCTGAGTATGAGAAAGAAAGAAACGCCCAATGGTTATTTTTCTACCAATGGGATTTTTCAAATTATTTTGACTTAAGCCAGGGACTTGTCTTTAACCAGGAAGAGAGAAGCCAATATATAAAAAATAATTACAGGCTTGTCCAGTTCGGATTTGAAGTTGCTCAACAGAACCAGATTGTTCCTGTCTACATGCTCTTTAAAAAAGGAGGAACGTATAATCTTTCAACCTTGAATCAGGCAATTCAATCAAACACAAGACAAAAGGATTATGAACTGACCTCGGGAAAAAGAACCCTTTATTATACCAATCTCGAATAAAAAATTTACGAAAATTTCCAATAATTTTTTATCTGTCCGGAAAGGTTTTGAGTCTCACGTGATTTCTTTAGAATTGTAATCTTTTGATTGAAAGAAAATCGTTTCATGCATACCCAGAAAGGGTCAATGGATTTCTGAAAACAAATCCATAAGTTATTTATAGAAACATTATTTTTCAAGATAAAAGATGAAAGTCATACTCTTAAATCTTCCCTGGATAAATACAAAAGATCATTACGGGGTGAAATCCGGGGCAAGGTGGGCAAGCAAAAGAAGCAGAAAACAGAATCTTGAATATTACCCTTTTCCTTTTTATATGGCATATGCAGCTTCACTATTAAAAAAAAATGGTGTTGATGCAAAACTAAGGGATGCTATTGCTGACAAGAAAACAAAGCCA
>WJJD01000089.1 GCA_014729915.1 Candidatus Woesearchaeota archaeon
ACTAAACAGGGATGCTGTTCCGACTAAAGCTGTAAAAACTGCTTTTCAGGTCGCAGTTGAAGATCTTGATTCTCAGGATTTTCAGATAAAATTAGATGACGGAAGCATTGTTAATCTTAACTGCCTGATTTCAAGTGATATTTTATATGATTCAACTGATTCAATTGATATCGATGAAATTTATAGGAAATTAAAAATCACTAAAAAAGGAGCTTCTGAGTGGTCTAAACTTAATTATATAAAATTTCACAGTGCCTGGAAAAAATATGACAATGCAGAAACAGACAATAATCAAAAATACTATTTAGATAAGCTGGCAAAATCATTAATTAGAATTGGTTTTGGATATTACCTTAATAAAAAAGTATTTTCTGAAAAAACAAGTTCCACTATCGGGAACGAAAAAAATCTTGAAGAGCTTAGATCCGGAGAAGAGTACCAGAGTTCAACACCTGACGAAAAATACAGCAGGTTCCTTCAAAAACATGGAAAGGATGTACTCCCGGACAAACTCTTTGAATTAATCGAACTTGCTGAAAAAATCAGAACAAACCAAGAAAGTGAATCTCCTGATGATTTTGCAGTAAAAGCCAGAAGTTATCTCTACCAGTTGGCATCACAGCAAAAACTCCCTTCTGACTTGACCCGGGTAATAAATCAGACTGCAATTCTTGATTTTTATACATTAAGAGAGTTTGAGCAGATCAGTTATCAAAATGAAAAAAAGCTTATTAAAAAAAAAGATGATTCAAACGGGGAGATATATTTTATTCTTGATGGAGAAGTTGAGGTTGATTTTGTTGTAAATAATCAGAAAAAAACAGCTATAAAAACAGCCGGAGAAACATTTGGGGAACTTGGGGCAATCATGGGTATTAATAGAACAGCGAATGTTACTGTTAAGGAGGATACAACACTCATTAAAGTAGATTATAATCGTATTAAAAACAAAATAAATTCAAAGTTTATTAATAGAATTGATGAAAATGATATTTTATCTCCTGAAGATTTTGCAATTTATTCTTTTTTATGTTCTACTGCACCAACCTTGGTGCAGGTTGTTTCGACTGTAAGGCCCCAAGAAATTGATACAGAGAAAGCTGCACTTGATCATTTTCCTGAGGGATTAAGAAATCTATCAACAACCTATGGAAACAAGTTAGTTGAAAGATTAGGTAGCTTGGATATTGAGTTAATTAAAGGGGAAAACAAAAAAATAATTTCTAAGGGAAACCCTGTTAAAAAGGATCAAGATCCTGCAATGTATGTGTTAAAAAACGGGACATTTACTGGTAAAGAAGATGATAATGAAATTTTTCAATATAATTCTCCCGGAGATATTTCCGGAGAATATATAATGCCTGTTTTTAATTCTGATGAATATGAAAGAACATCTGATGTATTTCTATCCGGACAAGCATATAAAATTACAAGCTCAGATTTAGAAAATATTCTAAATTCAGATCCTGGTGCTTACAGACTATTAAATCTTTTTGCAGTACAGCAAAATCTCCGGAATTGTAAATTAAATTATGAACAGAACTGATAAGTGAACAAAATGACAAATTTAATAGATTCAATCAAAAAATGAAAGATGATGCTTTTTTATTAGTTAAAAGAATTTACGGATCAGAAACCTATCAGGGATCTCTTAAAAAAGGTGCTGAACCAACAGAAAGGCAGTATCTTGAGGAAAAACAGTTTTCTGACCTTGAAGGCATAATTGATGGAAATAACGAGAAGTTAAAAGCTGTGTTTCAAAATGGTGAATTTGAAAGCTATACATTAGATGATTTTTCAAATGATCTTAGTGATTTAATAACAGATGGGACACCTTGTTTTTTAGATGATAATTTTACTTTAGGCACTGCCCGCTTAGTAAAATTGGCATCATTTCTTAGAAACGGAATGGGTGTTGAATCATTAGTGGATTTGGTAAGAGAATATCATGGTACAAATTTATCAGATCATCCTACTGAATTATCAGGCTTTTTGGAGGATAAAAAGGATTTTTTAGAGCTTTCTCCTAAACTCAGGCCGTATGGTTCATTTTATCAAAGAAATAAAAACCCGGAAAAAATTGATCTACCCAATCAAAAAATTAAAGCAGACCATAAATTAATAAGGACTCTTTTCTGGGATAAAACACTTGATATGGCAGCTTCCCTTAAAGCATCTTATAATGCAGGGTATGCAGGTGCTGAATTAGCATTTGACCTTGCATCATTTATTCCTCAAAAGGCACTTCCTTATGAATTCAGTAAAGGATATATTGAAAAGATAAAACAGTTTGTTGAGAATACTGGGTTTGAGATTTATATTCACAACCCGATTATTGGATTTGGATATAAAAGAGAGGATTGCCTGCTTTTTGATCCAATGGATTATGTTCAGCTCCAAAAAGATGTTTTAAGTTTTGCCTCAGGAGTCAGTGCACAAGCAGTAACAATGCATGTTATCCATCCAGATGACAATATTGAAAAATATGCTGAGTTAATAGCCTGGATGAAACAGGAGGGGTTAGAAACAAGATTATCTTTGGAAAATTATTATTATACTGATTATGAAGATGAGACAAATCCAGGGAAAAAAGTCTATTATTCCTCAGAACAATATCTTGGTTTTATTCAAGAGGTGATTCAAAAATTAAAAACTGAGCATGAATTTAATGATAATGACATCAAAAAATATTTAGGAATCACTTTTGACACAGGACATGCAAATCTCAGTGATGAAAATGTCATGGATTATGCATATACTGTTTCTAAATTTGCTGCTGAAAATGATCTTAATGTTCACTTGCATGCAACAACAAACTTTGGTTCAAGAGAAGTGTCAAAATATTGGGGGGAAGACTGCCATGAGAGAGCAAGCATTCCGGGAATTCCAAATCAGGAAATCATTGCTTTATTTAGGGCAATGAACACATCGAGATTTTCTTATCCTGTTGTTGAGCAGATAGATCCTTTAAACCAGGAGGATAAAGAATATGTAAATGCAATCTTTGAATCTGAAGAAATTAAATATAAGACTTGTGTAGATAGAGGAAATTTTAGATTAAGATTATTAGATCTGTCTTCAGATTGCCTTAATCTGTCTGAACCTGAACTATTTATCCTGGGATTTGATTTTCGGCCGGATAAAGCTTACCAAAGGTTTGCAGAATACATGCTCTTTTCAAGATACCTGTATAAAAAAAAAGATAAAAAGACTTCATCTGAGCAGATGAACAGAATATTTGGAAATATTAAGGATCTGATGGGTTCTCCGACATGGTCTCTTATTGGAAAAGCAGATGAGAGAATTCAATACCAAACAATTAAAACCAATCTGAAAAAAAGGACAGATCAATACTTGACTGCAATAAAACAGGACTTAGATGAAAAGGTATTAGAAAAAAGAGAAAAAGAATTTCATAATGGTTTAGATAGTGATAGAATAACTCAATTGGGAAATATTGAAACTTTTACACCAGGAGAAGAATTATTTACTGCTGGAAGACAAGTTATCCAAAAAGATAGAAAATTATATTATATTCTAGAAGGATATGTTGAAATACTAAGCCCAGAGAAAAAACAAGTAACTACAGTAGGTCCTGATTCGTTAATCGGTGAATTAAGCCTGCTTTTTGGCACGTCTCCAACAAACACAGTAAGGGTTATCAAAGAAGAGACAAATTCATCTTGTAAACCTAACTCTGATATTAAAGTAATTGAAATAACTTATGAAAATTTAGAAAAGAAATTAAAAAATGAGAGAGACGGTGGGAACAATGACATATCAGCACATGAGTTTTTATACATGGACCTTAGCAGCAAATTTGAAGATATCCTGGAAAGGTATGGTGAGTTGTATCAGCAGTGCCAAAGATTAAATAAAATAGGGTTTTATGAATTTCCAGAGGTTCCTGAAAATGGAATTATTCTAAAACCAGAAAATAATTTGCCTGAACTTCAACTAAATTTAGAACCGGAAAAAGGTAGTAAAAAAGATACTCCAATTGCTGAAAAAGGAGATTGTGCAAACGTAATGTATTTTTCTGATAAGCCGTTAGATATAATTGATGAATCAGGAGAACTAATTGCACAACGAGATCCGTTTACTATTCTCGGAGAGCTTGCTTTTGCCCGGTGCCTGAAAGGACGGGAAAATAATAGAACTGCAACAATAAGAACAACAGAAGACAACACAAAAATATATAAAATTTCAAAAGATTGTTACGAATCAAACAAACAGAAATTGTTGCCCCATATTTGTTACGCATTATATTCAAGGTTGTATGAGACAGTTAATCTAGTTCAGGGAATTGAAGATTAACAAATTTTTTCGTTTTATATGATGAATTTACAGAATGATTTATTCCCCGGGAGCAATCTTTGCCACATCAATACATTTATCTCCTGGATTAAGCTTCATCAGCCTTACTCCCTGTGTGTTTCTTCCGATGATTGAAATGAGTTTGCATGCAGTCCTTATTATTTTTCCTTCTTTGCTTATAAGAATCACTTCATCTTCATCTGTAACAGATTTTATTGCAACAACATTTCCGTTTCTTTTTGTAGTCTTAATATTTATGACACCAAGCCCACCCCTGTTTATCAGCCTGTAATCAGAGATCTCAGTTCTTTTTCCATAGCCGTTTTCTGTAACAGTTAAAAGAGTCTTGTCATCATTTGCAATGACCATTCCTACAACCTCATCTTTTTTTCTCAGTCGCATACCGATAACTCCCTTTGAATATCTTCCTATAGGTCTTGCATCAATCTCATTGAATTTTACAGCCTGTCCAAATCTGCTTGCAAGAATGATCTGTTTTGTTCCGTCTGTCAATACAACTCCTATAAGATCATCATCATCTTCAAGATTAATAGCCCAGATACCGCCTCTTCTTGGTCTTGAATAAGCTTTTAGTTTTGTTTTTTTAACTAATCCTTTTTTTGTTGCAAATAAAAGATTATGCTTATCATCAAATTCTCTTATAGGAATAACAGTTGAGATGTTTTCCTCTTTTCCTATACCTTCAATAAGGTTGATAATTGCTTTTCCTTTAGAATATCTTCCTGATTCAGGAATCTTAAATACCTTAAGCCAGTATATTTTTCCTTTGTCTGTAAAAACAAGAAGGTATGAATGGGTGCTTGCAATAAAAATATGCTCAATAAAATCTTCATCTTTGGTTTCAGCACCGATAATTCCTTTTCCTCCTCTGTTCTGTTTTTTATATGTTGTTAACGGAAGTCTTTTGATATAGCCTGTATGGCTGATTGTAACAACCATGTCCTCTTCTTCAATCAGATCCTCTATTTCAAGATCCCCTTCATATTCAACAATATCAGTTTTTCTTTGATCACCGAACTTTTCCTTTAGTTCAATAAGCTCTTTTTTAATAATTTTTAAAATCTCATCCTTATTTGCAAGGATGAATTTTAGTTTTTCAATCAGTTCCTGGAGTTCATCATATTCGCTCTTTATCTTTTCCTGCTCTAAGGATGCAAGTTTCTGGAGCCTCATATCAAGTATTGCACGAGCCTGCATCTCAGTTAAATCATAGTTTTCAATAAGAGCTTCTCTTGCCTGGGATACATCATCAGAACTTCTGATCATCTGTATAATATCATCAATATTTTCAAGTGCGATAATAAGGCCTTCGAGTATATGTGCACGCTCTTCTGCTTTATTTAGTTCATATTCTGTTCTTTTTGTAATAATTTCAATCCTGTGCCTGATATGGTGCTCAATCATCTCTCTCAGATTAAAAAGTTTGGGTTCATTTCCCTCTAATGCTAGAAATCTTATGCCTTGTGTTGTCTCAAGCCTTGAATGCTTATAGAGCTGGTTTAAGACAATATCAGGATTTGCATCCCTTTTAAGCTCAATTACTATACGCATGCCTTCTCTGTCAGATTCATCCCTTAATCCTGAAATACCCTCAACAATCTTGTTTTTTACAAGATCAGCTATCTTTTCAAGAAGAGAGGATTTATTGACCATGTAGGGGATCTCTTTTACAACAAGAATTGTCTTACCTTTTTTTTCTTCAGTTTCTGCTTTTGCTCTTATCCTTAATTTTCCTCTTCCTTTAGTGTAGGCTCTCATAACGCCTTTTCTCCCGCAGAGAAGCCCTCCGGTAGGAAAGTCAGGTCCTTTAATAATTCCGGCTAGTTCCTTTATTGAGATCTCAGGATTATCAATAGTCTCAATAACAGCATCACAGACATCAGTCAGATTATGAGGAGGGATGTTTGTTGCCATACCGACTGCAATTCCTGATGAGCCGTTTACTAAAAGATTCGGAAGTACAGTCGGAAGAATTACAGGCTCCTGCAGGGATCCGTCAAAATTATCCTGGAAATTCACAGTGTCCTTGTCAATGTCTTCTAAAAGCGTATCAGAGATTTTTGCAAGACGTGCTTCAGTATATCTCATTGCTGCAGCAGAATCACCGTCAATGCTTCCGAAATTACCCTGGCCCTGTACAAGAGGGTATCTTAATGACCATGGCTGTGCCATCCTGACAAGGGAATCATAAACAGCAGAATCTCCATGAGGGTGGTATTTACCCATGGCATCTCCGACTATCCTTGCACATTTCTTAAAGGATTTATTATATTGGAGACCCATCTCATTCATTGAAAAAAGAATCCTTCTATGGACAGGCTTCAGACCATCTCTGATATCTGGAAGAGCCCTTGAGACAATAACACTCATAGAATATTCAAGAAAAGATTTTTTCATCTCATCCTCAATAACAGTAGGGATAATCTTATTATCAGGTTCAGGATTTTGTGTATCTTTATTTTCTGTATTCATTCTTCAGGAGAAAATAGCTTCTTTCCTCGATAAAAAAGAAATAATCAATGTATTTAAAGGCTTTGGTTGTACGTAAAAAGTCTCAGAAAAATGTATAGTAGAAAATTTTTTTGTTGACTTACTTTTGATTGATTCTAAGCAAATGCTCCTTTTTTGACATTTATAGTTTACTCTAAGCAAAGTTTACAAGTGTGCCTAGCACACTATATTTTTTTATAGAGAACTTTGAATTACCTATAAATTGATCTCTATTTTCAGATGTTTATAGAGAATAATTCAAAGTTCTTCTTAAAGAATTTTGATGTTTTTCAAAATTCTCTATATTTCTTAACTAGAAAAATCTTTCGCTCTGCTAACATTATTCAAAAGTTTCCACTGTTCATAGAACAGTGGAAACTTTTGAATTCTAGACATTTGCTGGAAACATTTTATTGAGTAAGTTAACAAAAAAACCGCCATTTTTCGTAAGAGACTTATTAAGTTCCATCGGGCTATTGAGTTTTTTACAGCATCATAAAATCCGAAAAAAATATAATTCTAAAAAAAGTTATTATTTTTTCTATGGCAGAATTACCGGTTCCAAAACAGGAACAAATTATATTTGAAGATAAAAATCTGTATGCGTGCCTTGCAAATTATCCGATTGCAAAAGGACATGTTGTTGCTGTCTGGAAAAGGGATGTTTCTGATCTTCATCTTCTGAAAAGAAAAGATTATGAGCATCTTATGGATGTTGTTGATGAAGTAAGAAACGCGATGCTTGCGGCATTGAAAATAGAAAAAGTCTATCTTATCTACATGGATGAGACACAGCATGTCCACTGGCATCTTGTCCCGAGGTACAATGAAAAAGGACTAAATGTCCTGGAAGAAAAACCAAAAAAGCTGAAGGAATTCGGACTTGCAGAAAAGATTAAGGCAAAATTGGAGTTATTATAAAGTTGTTATTCTAATCAATAAACCTGATCAACTAGTCTTGCTATAATATATCTTCTGTTATCAATGTATCTTTCTTCGTCTCCTTTGATAAACACAACTCTGTCAACTAAAAAAGTACCTTCTGCCTTATTGGATTTAAGACTATGACTTACAACAGATTTGGTGTCAATATAAACTAATGGAACTCTTTCTAGTTCTTCTATTTTAAGAAACAAGGTTCCAGCAAATGCAGGCACACACCCCCAGGGAATAGCATATTTTCTGTTTGGATCATTTGGATAGTAATTCAAAAGATTATCTTTTCCAATATCTCTCTCCTGTTCAATTATTTTTTCAAGAAAATAATTTGCATGTCTATTCAGACCTGTTTCTGGAGATTCATGGGGGTTCTCATATTCAAAAATTCCGCCAGTAACTAAAATTTTTATCTGTTCACCTCTTGATGTATTTTCTAAAATAAAATCCTCAATGTCCGGTTCAAAAGTATCTGGGTCATAATCGCATTCATCAAAATAGTCCATAACAGCTCTGTGCTGTCGACTAAATGAGCCATATGGATCACAATCCATTCCATAGATTACTTTCACAGGAATTTGAAATAATTCACATATTTCTCCCAGTTCCCTCAACGAAATAGTTTTATAACTAATCCAGAGTTGACCATACTTATCCCGCGTTGAAGTGTAATATTCATATGGTGATTCAATTAACAATAGATCAAAGGGGTTTTCTTTTGTCATAATATAACGCATTAACTTTTCATATTATTTGTTTGGAAATAATTGTTAAATTTAATTATTTAAAAATATTTTTACTACTTAATAATAAAAACATATAAATATTAATACATGTTTCTTTCTTAACAGGATGTCACAACTAGATGATATTTTAGCAATTTTTTCAGGCCTTTCAGAAGAAGAAAGAAGATTAGCAGAAGAAGTAAGTGTTGAATATAATAAATTTAAAGGATGGCCAGCAACCAAAAAAGTAGAAAATGCTCCTTTTCAAAGGTTTGAAGAGAACTATGAGGAAGATCTAAATAATGCATTTGATGGATATAATACTCCTTTATCTATTCTTGCAGATTCTGGCATTGAAAGTTCAGGTACAGAATTTAGGAAATTTGGAAAAGCAGCAGGAATACTTTTTGCGGCAAACCAATATGATACCTTAAGAAGATTGGGCTGGAAAAAAATAACTCCTGAAAAATACTCTTCATTGGTTTTCTCTCTTGATAATTTTGGAGTTGAATATGAAGCTGATAAACAAACAACAGCCATTGATTTAGCACTTGATCTGTCAGAAAAAGTAATACAAAGAGCAAAAAAATTAGATTTGGCTCCTATTACTCTGAGAGCAAGAGAAAGACAGACTTTAATATACAGTGCCCTTGCTTATCATGAGCTGTCTGAAAACAAACTTGAAGCAGCATTAGATTATTTTTCTGATTTGAAAGATTCTTTTTTTGATTTATGTGAAAATCAGATTGAGGCTGCAGATACAAAACTGAAAGTGCAGCTCTATCAGATGGCTGCAGGAAATTACCAAAACATAATATCACTAAACCAGAAGTTGGGTATTGAATTTGATATAGATTCATTATTAGAAAAAGCTCAGGGTTATTCAGAAAAATCATTGACACAGGTTGACATAATGGAACAGGCATTATATGATAAATTAGATGGATTACTTGATAAAAATGAACAGGGAAGTTTACCTGCAGATATTTTTAAGAGATGGGAAGATATTGATATATGGAGAGCAAATAATTATCATACACAAGGGGTAATTGCTCAGTATAGAGAAGATTATGAAAAAGCAGTAGATCTATACCAAAAATCATTAGCTCAATTAGAAAATGTTGATCGCCCGCTGCAGAAAGCAGCAATCAATCTTAGAATTGCAGATGCTGAATCCTCAAAAGACTCTCCTGATAATTATATTCTGTTACCAAGTTATCTGAAAGTTAAAAAATACATTTCTGATGGAAATAATTTCGGTATAAACGATCCCAATTAC
>WJJD01000090.1 GCA_014729915.1 Candidatus Woesearchaeota archaeon
ATGTTTTAATCTCATCTGTTAAATAATCTTCTAGCTCTTCTCTATACAATGCGCCTTTATATGTAACTGCGTCTTTACTTATCTCTTCCATGCATAAATCCATTCCTGCCTGGACAGAACTCTTGTCAGCAGATATTACATAGCCAAACTCTTTTTGCCTGGAAAAATAAAATACACCTGAAACAAATAGCACAATTAGAATTCCTATTACTAAAAACGAGCTAATTTCTGATTTTTTAATTTTTCATCCTCGCAAATACTTGAAATCCGCAACAGGTGAATCACTTTTCTCATCACCAGCCATATAATTAAAAACCAAATGTTTTGTCAAAATTCTCTTTACATGATGAAAAGTTTTTGGTAGAGCCAAAAAACTTTATGATAAAAAAATATTTTATTTTTCTATTTATATTTTTCTAATCAATGAAGGGAGTGTAAAATGGAGTGATAATTTTTTACAATCCCTAAACAGTTAAATGAAAGATAAAAATAAATTCTACAGAAAACAAATATTTTATTAAATTAAAGAAAAAAAATAATATTTATCCGCAGGCTCCTGCTGATGGTGCTGCTGCAGTATCTCCTTCTAGTTCTGCACTGCATCCTTCTGGCTTATCCTCAAATACACTGCACAATCCTTCAAGATATCCTGCAGGTGTTCTTCCACCTGAAAATGATTCTCCGTTAATATACACTGCAGGTGAACCGCTTGCAGAAAAGACTTTCATAAGCCTGGCATCTTCTGCAGCAAACTCAATGGCTTTTTCTTCCTGGCATGTCTCAATTGCTTGCACATCATATTCAAGCTCTTCAGCAACATCTGTCCAGCAGGAGTCTGCATTTTTTGCTGAACATCTATCATTCATAAGAAGTGAAAACTCAAACCATTCTCTCATACCGTATTGGTCTGCAACACACTGCTCTCTTATGTTCTGGTTTGCTTCCTGCACACCGTGCATTGAACAGTATTTACTTTCTTCATCAATACAGTAATCAGGCCCACCTCCTTGATAGTTCTCATAATAAATGTAGTGAGGTCTGAAAACAGCTTCTCCTTCTAATTCATCATATACAGGAGCAATAGCTTCTTCTGCCTGGTTTCCATAAGGACAGTAACTCATAACAAAAAAGTCCATTGTCGGTGTCTCAAAGCAGTCTTTGTAATTTTCACAATCAGAATCATCACAATCAATGTCACCGTCATCATCGTCATCCTTGCCATTTCCGCACACTTCAGAAAATGGATCCCATGTTGATCCCACTGCCTGCGGATTCAGTCTGTAGGTTCCGTCATCATGTGATATGAATGATGCTTTCAATTGTGCATTTGTTGACCATGCCACGGTCTCTTCAACATTTGCATCAAAAATATAGGCAGGAAGAAATTCAATTCCATATTTTTCCATAAGTTCAGAACCTTCGCCTGAATCAAACTTGACTTCCTCAAAATCAGCGCCCTTGAAAAGATTTCCTGTTATTGCATTTATCCTCTCAGGGTCACATTCATCACACCTGTCATCTGTAATAAACATGACTGTAACTGTTTTTGGTTCGGTATAGACGCATTCTGCATTATCCTGTCCTGGATTTTTACATGTGCCGATTTTATCAGCTTCAGCAGTACAATCTGCGTTGCTTGCACATTCAGGAAGGCTTTCACACTCCGGATGATTATCCAGCTCATTACATATTGCTCTCATAAAAGCTGTTGTGTCTCTTCCTCCCTGGTATCTTTCTCCGTTAAGATATATCGTTGGAGAGCCGGTAGCCTGCGCTTCCTGGGATTTTTTAACACTTTCACTCAAAAGGTTAGTTCCTTCTTCTCCTTCATAGCATGTCCTGATCTTTTCAACATCAAGTCCGTTCTCTTCAGCACATGATTCCCAATTGTCCGGTATTTCCTGGGCATTCTTGTCCATGCATACTATCATGTCCATATATTTTTTTGGGTTGTACTTTGCTGCGCATAACTGTACAATATTTCCTTTAGTCTCAGGCTCTCCGTGAAGGCTCCTGAAATTGCCTTCTCCAAGATCAGTCGAGATATAATTAGCTTCAAAATCAACTGCCTCCCCAAACTTATTTAACACGGGATGGATTGCATCCATAACCTGAGTACCATAAGGACACTGGCTCATAACATAAAAGTCCAGCTCAACCTGATCTCCTGAAAAGCTTATTGGTTCTTGTTTTGCATTTGTTTCAGTTTCTATTTTTTGTTTTAGGCTCTCAAGTGAACTTACTGATGAATCAATTGCTCCTTTTAATTCATCTGAAGAAGTTGTTGATTTAAGGTTATTAAGATCATTTATTGCCTCATCAACAACCTTATCTGATGTTTTTGCAACAGAAAATGAAGAGGTAAATCCTTGTGTAAATATTGATATTATCAAAAGAACTGCTAAGAATCCTGAGATAAAAACCCATCCCATCGGAATTGTTGAACTGGTTTTTTTAACAGCTTTTTTAGTATGTTCAGGTTCTTTTTTATGTTTTTCTGTTTTTGTTTTTACACTCTTTTTTTCCTTTTTCTTATGTTTTTTTTTCTTTGGTATTGTCTTAACTTTCTTTTTTTTCTTTGAATGCTTTGACATTGTTTTTTGCACCCCGCAACTCTTAAAATCATGATTGATTTTTGTAAATTAGAAAATAATTTAATTTTTAAAAGTATTGCTTGTTAAAAATTATTGAATATAAGTTATAGATTTCCAAAAGGAAATCTATTTGTCCTTATGAGAAGAAAACAAAGAGATGCTATAAATGAAATAATTTTATCGTAAATCAAGTATATTGTAGATTTCTTGTTTATATTCATTAACTTTTTTTTCTCGTTTGCTTTCTAACTCCTGCTTTTCTCGTTGATGGATGCGTTTTGCAAGATTTACAAAGGGATAGTAATATTGAGAAGCGTATTCTTCTCTATCGTTTTGAGGAATAGGAATAGAATCAGGTAGATTCCATAATATTTCCATTTCTCTTATTATATCTTCCTCAGATAATCTTCCAACTTTTGATCGCAGGGATTCATAAAGATTTTGTTTATAAGATTCCAGATCCAGTTCTTCGGGAACCAATTTGCTGAGCAGTCTGGTAACCTTTTTCTTATTTTCTGGATCTATTATAAATTCATAATCTTGTAATTTCTGATGGATTTCCACATCATATAACTGGTTTGCTATATATGTAACTAATTCTTCTTCTAATTTTTTTGTTTTTTTTTCCAATTCAACAAAGCCGATTTTGTCAAGAATTGATTCTAAAAAACCCGGTCTATAAAACGAATCTAACAATCCTAGTTCAGACCTTAATCTTTCAAATGCATCATACTCCGCCCTTAAAGTTTCTTTTGATAAGATCGCATAAGCTTCATTAATTTGTTTAATATGTTCTTCAGCCATAGGATCTTCTGGATTTTCATCAGGATGAAATCTTCTGACAAGCTCCCGATACTGACTTGTTAATTTTTGATTGTCTTGGCTTTGCGAAACATCTAAAACCTCGTATAGTGTATCTGCCGGTTGTCTATCAGGTGTCATGAAACTAGTTGCAGAATCTGCTACTTTAAAATCCGCTAATAGTTGTTCTAAACTTAAAGTTTGTAGTGCAGATTGTTGCAATGTTGTCATTTTTCATTCACCTTTAAACTAATAATTCAAATCTTTCTGGAAATAAATCAACTTCTTCATCAACAATTTGTCCATCTATTACTTTTGAAACTCTACCATCCGAATAATGAGTATCAGGAACTTTATCTAAAGTGACTTGCACAGAAGACTTATATTGCGATAGATTTTTATGTGTTTTAGGATTCATTATTAATGCAGAATATAATCCACAAGGATGTGAATAATTATCAAATACCATTCTCAGTGCTTGCATACAATTTCTTGCACTTATAGTACCAGTATTTTCCTCTCCAAAAAAAGGTGCTGGAAAACTACAAGTGATATAAGAATAATCCTTTATTTCTTTCTCTGCAACACAATATTCTTCACAAATACCATAGATTGTTTCAGGATTAATTGCTAAGTCTTGAATTTCATTTAATTCAACATTAACATAACTTCCGTCAGATCCAACAGATATTATTCCTAATGTTACAGCTTCTAATGATGATTTTCCTTTTTTTTTTCCTGATGAAATTCTAAAGGTTTTTCCATAGTAATCTTCAGGATTTTGATAATTTTGTTCAAGTTGTTCATTTGTTAATAATATGGTTTCATCATACAAACCATTTGAAAATGCTCTCAGTTTTGCTTCAAGATCAATTTGTTTAACAATTTCTTGAAAAAAATCAACAATTCTATGTTCATCAATTAAAAAAGTTCTTTCCTTTGAACTGAATAATTCTCTTTTTGGCATTTTTTCATTCGCCTTTTTGGTTTTTATTCAACTTTATTTACTTTATAGTAATTACACACATTATTTATATTTTTCTGTTAAAATTTCCAAAAAAACAATAAAATTTTTATATAAAATATTCTTTTTTATGAATTATGGTCAAAGAATTTCATGGAGAAGTTGTTCATAAAAAAAAGAAATATAAATTGGATTCCCTTGATAAAGACATAATCACTTTACTTGGAATAAATTCAAGACTTAGTCTTTCTTTTATTGGAAAACTATTAAAAAAAAGACCTGATACAATAAAATACAGGCTTGACAATTTAGAAAATAAAGATATAATTCCAGGATATATGACTTATGTTTCGTTAAATAATTTAAAAAAATCAACTTTTTTAATATTATTTAAGTTCAATGAATTTTCAGAATTTGAAAATATAATTGAAAAACTAAAAAACATGAAAAATAATTATATAATTCAATTAGCAGGAGGAAACTGGGATTTAAGAATTTATGTATATTCTAATTCCATAGAAGAATTTAATTCAGTCTTTAATAATATCCTAAAAGAAATATCCGGTTCAATAAAAGAATATTTAATTCTCCAGATGATAAAAAAAATTTATACAGGTATAAAAATGCTTTCTGATAAGTCATTTAATATTAACCAGACAAACTACAGGATAAACAGGTCTTCATTTCAAAAGCAATTAATTAAAAACAAGAAAAAAACCGAATGGGATGAACAGGATATAAAAATATTAAATATTCTTCATAATAACGCAAGAATAAGCATAAAAGATTTAAGTGAAAAAATAGACCTTGCTACAACATCAATCTTTGAAAGAATAAAAAAACTTGTATCAGGAAAAATTATTACTTCCTTTTTTCCACAGGTATCTTTACTTTCTTTAGGTTATCAATGGTATAAGATTCTTATAAGAGTAAATCCTGTTTCTCTTGAAAAAATTAAAAACTTTCTAAAAAACCATCCAAATACAACATTTATTTCAGAATTTATAGGAGAATATAACTTACAGGCAAGTATTTTTGCAAAAAATCAAAAACAATTATATAATGTCTTAAGAGAAATCAGAACTAAATATTCAAAGGATATTCTTTCTTATGAAACCCAAATTGTGTTTTCTCAAATAAAAAATAAATTAATCTAAAGAATATTGATAAAAATTTTATTAATTTTTCTAATAAATAATTAAATAATTCTTCACAATCAATTAAAAACTCAGTATGTTTTTTGTCTTCTTTCTTATTTGTTAATATCAAAAGGTCTATATCACTCTTTTCAATATCTTCACCTTTTGAAAAAGAGCCAAAGAGTACAATAGATTCTGGATTATATGTTTCAATTATGGAATCAATAATAGAGTATTTTTTTAATCTGTAAAGATTAAACATTAATTTATAGAAAACATAATTTTCTGATTCGAGATTTACCTTAATGTTTGTTGTTATGCTTGTTTTTTCTATTTTGACAACATTATAACTTTCTAATTCATTTACTGTTTTTATTACTGTAGTTGTGGACAGACTTGTTATTTTTGAAAGACCTCTAATATGGAATGTCTTTGTTGGATAATTAAATATCTCTTCTGTTATTTCAAAAGAAGAACCACTTATAAAAGGGAGATGGTCTCTATATTTTCTTCTGTATTTTTTTTGTAACATCAGTATTATTAAAATAACAACTGTTATTCAAATAACGGTTTTAATATCTTTTTTTCTAGTTTTAATTTTGTGAAAATATATTCCTTTTGAATGATTAGCTTTTTTCAAGATAATCTTTTAATTTTGAGATATCTGCTCTTATAACATTAACAACACCTTCAGAAGAAATACTGCTTCCTCTTGATCTATTATACATAGATTCAGCATAGATTTCTTTGCTAATACCAAACCTGTCCTGTAATCTTAAATCAGGCATTTTTCTTCTTACACAGATTTCTTTAACAGCAGAACCCTCAATTTTTTGCCTGAATGACCATTTGCTGCTGCCTGGTTTACAATCTCCGAGTTTATTTTTCATTTTAATATCTCCGTCTGTAGCTTCTGCTTCCTGAACCTGTGTAACAGTGTATCTTAACATGTCTCTTAATGAAAGATGAGAATGACTTACAGAAGTATTAATAAGAATTTCTTCATAACCTTGATCCTGAGCATAATCTAATACTCCATTTAATAATTCTTTTCTCCAGTCAAACCCTTGTGCAAAATATAAGTAATCATGAGCAACTCCGCAATCAAAAACAAAAGCACTTTTAATATTTCCATCTTGTTCTTTAGGTTTTTGTGTGATTTGACTGTATTCAACAGCTTCATAACAAAATGCAGAAGCCAAAGCTCCAACATACTCTTCAGACTTAAATCCTTCAAGTACAATTACGGGTTGGTTTAAAACCCAACCTTTTTCTTCATCATACCTGCAGTCTAGCCTTTTTTGTACTGCTGCTGACCTGTATAAGCCCGGAGTACAATAACAATCCTCTGGTTTTTCCTGTTCTTTTGCAAATGGGTTTAAACATGAAACTGGGTATTCTGAAAAACGACCAAGAATCACAATTAGTATAGGTTACTAATATAACAAAACCAGAGTATAAACTATACACAACGTAAAAATTGAGAAATGTCAGGAAAAAGAGATATAAAAAAAGAAGAGTAAATTCAATAA
>WJJD01000091.1 GCA_014729915.1 Candidatus Woesearchaeota archaeon
AATAATTGTTCTTGCATGCGGCTCCGGAGTCCAGACTATCGGAGATTTAATTGATAAACCAGTAATTTCAGGTCTTGATTCAAAATATATCGGAGAAATAAAAAGGATAGGAAATTTTACAGAAAAATGCAGTGCTTGCGGACAATGTATTTTGAATGATTATTACGGAATATGCCCGATAACCAGATGTGCAAAACACCTTTTAAACGGACCCTGTGGGGGATCTTTTAATAAAAAATGTGAAGAAGATCCTGATAAAGACTGTGTCTGGGCATTAATTCTTGAAAGAATGAAAAAAACCGGGTTAAATAAGAAATTGGATGAATACAAAGAGCCGAAAAAATGGGAATGACATTTAAGCAAAAACTTACAGAGAATAGGTTTGTAAAAACTCTGGAGATTGCACCTCCGAAAGGATCTGATTTATCAAAGGTTGTAAACATAGCAAAAAAACTTAGAAATTATGTTGATGCATTTAATATTACTGACAACCAGAGGGCCATGCTCAGGATGTCTCCGTTAGCATTAAGTTCAATTTTTATAAAAAATGGTATGGAGCCGGTAATGCAGATGACATGCAGGGACAGAAACAGGTTAGCCCTAAAATCAGATCTTTTAGGGGCATACGCCCTAGGAATAAGAAATATACTCGCATTGACAGGAGATAGTATCAAAGCAGGGAATCATAAGGATGCAAAACAAGTTTTTGATATTGACTCTGTTCATTTATTAAAAATAATATCAGATATGAAAAATTCAGATAAAGGAAAAACCAATATAGAATTTCTTGCAGGAGCAGCAATAAACCCAAACTCGGATTTATTGGATGGCCAGATATTTAAGATGAAAAAAAAGATTGATGCTGGAGCATCTTTTTTTCAAACCCAGCCTGTTTTTTCAAAAAAAGTATTTTTTAATTTTATTAATTTATTAGAATCAGAAAAAATACAGACAAAAATTCTTGCAGGCATATTTGTTCTAAGAAGTGCAAAGATTGCAGAGTTCATGAACATAAAGATACCCGGAATAACTATACCTGATAATATTATAAAAAAGTTAAAGGCAAGCAGCAATCCTGAAAAAACAGGGATTGAAATTGCAGTAAAAACAATTAATAAGATAAGAGATGAATGTGAAGGTATTCATATAATGGCAATGGGAAAATACGACAGTCTCCCTTATCTATTTAAAAAAATATGAAAAACCTCTGATTTGATGTAATTGATTTTTTTTTCTTTAAGCTCTTTTTCCAGTTTTTTTCTTTTATTTGTATTTGCAATGATATATCTTTCTGTTAAAATCTCCTTAAGTTCTTCAGGTGTCCCTTTTGCTGCGATTTTTCCTTTGTTTATGATACAGACATAATCTGCTTCTTCAAGATAATGTGTTGTAAGAAATATTGTTATCTTTTCAGTGTGCCTTATAGTCTGCAGGTATTCCCAGAGATTTTTCCTGCTTTCAGGATCAAGTCCTGTCGTAGGCTCATCTAATAAAAGCACTTTGGGATTGTGCAGAAAGTTTTACAACCTTTTCTTTGTAATCTTTTGGCATTAGCGAATAAAACAGCCTGTATGAATATAATCCATAGAGATTTGTATGAAATCGTATATTTTCTTCAGCAGTCAGATCAAAATCAAGGCTAGGCTTCTGGAAAATAACATCGATGTTTTCACTTACTTTACCTGGTTGGGTGCATTCATCGTAACCAGCAATTTCTGCTTGGCCTGATGTTTCTGAAAGGATTGTTGTAAGGATCGATATTGTTGTTGTCTTTCCAGCACCGTTAGTGCCCAATATTGCAAAAAATGCTCCGTTTTCTGCATAAAATGAGATATCATCAACTGCATTTGTTTCTGATTTTTTGGATTTTTTTACAAGATTTTTTACCCGGATTATTTTATTCATGATAAGAAATTAATTAATTTTTGTTATTTCTTTAAAAAAGATTTCCTAAAAGTCTATAAGAATCAATAAAAAAAAAGTTATTGATTATTAATAATCTCGTTTTTGGCCTCTTCTATATTTTCTAGAGCAGCATTGAGCTCTTTCTCAATCTTTTTATCAAGCTCTTCTGTCTTATTCTTATCCTCAATATCAATCTCATCAGCAAGTATAGCAAGGTTAACTATTGTTTCAATTAAAATCATGATCCTTTCAGTTCTTTTTGATATGTATTCATTCATAAATTCAAGAGGCTGATCTTCAGGCATATCTCTAAGAGATTCTGATATGTCCTTTGCATGATGGCAACTCTTTATTATTTTCTGGAAAATCTGATCGATCCTTTCTGTTGTTTTTTCTTCAAATCTTAGATGCTTTCTTATGATTTTGTTTATTTCAAGTACTCCCTTTGTCAAATCCTCTGCATGAATCATGCCCACAACAATTCCATTGTTAATTACAGGAAGTTTTTTTAAATTCTTATTTTTAAATAAATTAAAGATCTGGAATAAAGAACTTTCTTTCTCAACAAAAATAAGTGGAGAATCCATGACTTTTTTTATATTTTCTTCCACACTTATTTTTTCAATGAGCAATCCGGGCAGGTTTTTTTCAAGAAAAATCCCTTTTGCCTGGTTTTTTTCCATGACAATTACAAAATCAGTGCTGTTATGATACATTGTCTCAACAGCCTTAAGAATAGTGTCATCAGAATCAACTACATTTACTCTTTTTGACATGATGTCCTTTGCTCTAATAAAATCATCCATATTTTCACCAAATTTTATAAATGACAACTAGTATTTAAATTTATTATCATGAAAAAGAAAAAACCAACTGAAAAAGAGAGAAAAGAAGCAAAAACCTGGCCTATTTGGGAAAAAGAAGCTTCAAAGTTCCCCTGGGAATATTCAGACAAAGAAACATGCCTAATTATCCAAGGAAGTGCAAAAGTGACTGCAGAGAACGGTGAAGAGATTGAGTTTGGTGCCGGAGATTTAGTAGTATTTCCAAAGGGACTCAAATGCACATGGAAAATAACAGAAGATATCAGGAAGCATTACAAATTCGGATGATCTAAATAATAGATTTTATCTTTACTGTTCCTATCATGGTTACAGTGTTTTTTACCTGTGGGATTTTCCTGAAATCAAGTATAAACTTATTGAATTCATTTATCCCTGAAAACTTACATTTCATCGTCAGGTCATATTCTCCTGTTATACCATACACTTCTTTGATTTTTTCATTCTTGAATACTGAATCAGGAATCTCTTTTTCAGTATTAACTAAGATATAGACAACAAAATTCTCTTTTAATATCTCATCATTTGTCTTTACTGTGAATTTTTCAATCACCTTGTTTTCGACTAGTTTATTTATCCTGAGATGGACTGTGCTCGGTCTAATTTTTGTCTTTTTAGAGATTTCTTTTATTGTCTGCCTTGAATTTTTTTTTAATACATTTAGAATTTTCTGATCTTTTTTGTCTATCATTATTTTTATAAAAATCTATTAAATATTTAATTTTTTCCAATTTTTTAAGCATTTTATTGTAATTTTTCTATTTTTATTTAAAATAACTATATAAATAATCATATTATTTTATAGATTTGGTGATACTTTATGGACAAATCAGAAACATATGAAGTCAAGGATATATCATTAGCTTCCCAGGGAAGAAAAAATATTGAATGGGCAGAAATGCAGATGGGAGCGTTAATGACAATTAAAAAAAGATTTGAAAAAGAGATGCCTCTTTCAGGGATTAAGATAGGAATCTGCCTTCATCCTACAAAAGAGACTGCTGTTCTTGTAAAAACTCTTGCTGCAGGAGGAGCTGATGTTGCAATCTGCGCGTGCAATCCATTGAGCACACAGGATGATGTTGCTGCAGCCCTTGCTTCTGACGGCATAAAAATATGGGCTTATAAAGGAGAGACAAAAGAAGATTATTACAGATATTTAAGAAATGTAATTGAGACTGAGCCTAACTATACATTAGATGACGGCTGCGATCTAATAAGTGAGATCCATTCAAAATATCCGCATCTTATTGAAAATATCATTGCAGGAGCTGAAGAGACAACAACAGGTATAATAAGGCTTAAGGCAATGGAAAAGGATAATGCTTTAAAATATCCTGTGATGGCAGTAAATGATCTAAAAACAAAGCATCTTATGGATAATATCAAGGGGACAGGACAATCAACAATTGACGGGATATTAAGAGCAACAAATATTTTGATTGCAGGAACAAATTTTGTTGTTGCAGGATACGGCCCATGCGGAAAAGGCGTTGCCAAGAGAGCAAAAGGCATGGATGCTAATGTTATTGTCACAGAAATTGATCCATTCAGGGCGCTTCAGGCAGCAATGGACGGCTTTTCAGTCATGAAGATGGAAGATGCAGCAAAAGTCGGAGATATTTTCTTAACTGTAACAGGAAACAAAAATGTTATTGATATGAATCATATGAAACTGATGAAAAATGGTGCGATCCTTGCAAATTCAGGTCATTTCAATGTAGAAATAAATGTTTCTGAACTTGAAAAAAAAGCAGACAGCAAACGAACCATAAGACCGTTTATGGAAGAGTATGTGCTTAATGGAAAAAAATTGTTTGTGCTTGGCCAGGCCAGGCTTGTAAATCTTTCTGCTGCTGAAGGACATCCCTCAACAATCATGGCAATGAGTTTCTGTGGGCAGTCTCTTGCTGCAGAGTTTGCTGTACAAAATAAGGAAAAATTAAATCCAGGAGTAATTGACATTCCTGAAGAGATTGATGCAGAAATCTCTAAACTCCAGCTGGAAGCAATGGGTATTGAGATTGATGAATTAACAGAAGAGCAAAAGAAGTATATGGACAGCTGGGAGGAAGGTACATAATTTATAATTCTTTTTTTAAAAATTATTACTGATATCTGGCATTAGGCATATAATTTTTTGTAAGCTCTCTTATCTGTGTTTCTGAATAATGGGGTAATTTTATGTGTAAAAGTTCATGCGTTAAAACTTCCATATAATCAGCGCCAACCAATGTATCAAGGATTTCGATATAGTTTGAATATACAAATGCTCTTCCCAAAACACCTGTCCCTAGTATATATTCAGGAACTTTTCTTACAACTACATTTGCTGGAACAAATCCATAAGAATATTTATTTGGCTGCCCCTGCTTTAAGTTAATATAATTTTTATTTGAGTTTTCATCTTCATTTTTTTTTCGAAGATAAACGTTGTAAAATTCATTTGACACTTTATATAAAATGATTTTTGGCGTCTCTTTTTCTTTTGAATCTGCCTTAACAATAATTTCCTTAGGTACTGATTCTGAAGTGTCTTCAATAAGAAATATATCCTTATGATCTTCATCCAGGTTAGTTAAACTTTCCAATACTTGTTCCAGAGAGAATTTTCCTGTGTCTATATTTTCCTGAAAAAATTTCTTTTTCTTAAAATGAGTTATGCTTTCTGGCTTAAGGATTAGTTCTAAACCAAAGATCCTTTTTTTTAATCCTCTAATCTCATCCATAACAAAAAGAAATAGATTCTAAATTAAAAAGTTATAAGATTGTAGAAATTCAAAGCAAAAAATAATCTCAACGTTGTCCAGAATAGTCCAAAATAAATCTTTTCATATACTAAATAAGGCATTGTGAAAAAATAACTACTCTATTTTACAATTTCCTATTTATTCGTTCACAATCCCTAAGTTACAAGGGAGAGAAAAAAGCATCGAGACTGTCAAGCGAAACCCGACCAGCACTGGTCAGAGTAAAGTAAAAGACAGACTTCAGAACTTGTTTCTGAAGTCAAGGAACGATCGTCGAAAGAATGACAGACTTCATTTTCCACATTGTGTAGTCACCAGTCAGAGACTGTTGGAAAATGAACTTTTAAAAGCTTATTGTTTTTATTTTATGCGTTTTAGCAATTTTTTTCAGTCTGAAATTAGGATTCACAAAATAAGGTTTTCCTGTCAACTGCAAAAATAAAAGATCAGAAACATGATCTGAATAACTAAAGGAATTTTTAAGATCTATCTTGTTTTTATTTGCATAATCTTTTACAAGTTGTTTTTTATTTTTTCCATAGCATACTGGTCCTGAAAGTTTGCCTGTATAGATTTTATTTTTAATTTCGGTTGTTGTACAGACAAGATCAGCATTTAAATGCTTTGCCAATGGTTTAAGTAAGAAATCCATTGATGCTGATGCAAGAACTATCTTTTGATTATTTTTTCTATGAAACTCAATTCTTTTTTTTGCTTTTTTTCTTATTTTTTTTATTAAAACCTTGCTAAAGAATCTTTTTGATAAATTATTAACCTGTTTAATAGTTTTTTTTTCTATGATTGGCAATTTAATATTTTTTGAAAGATATTCATAAGAAATCCTGTTTAATTTATATCTTGTAAAAAAAATTGCCGCAGAAACAATGTATTTTAGACTTATTTTACCTCTAAATAATAGATAATTCATAAACATAATAGAAGAACTTCCTTGAAGTATGGTATAATCAACATCAAAAAATGCTGCGGATCTCATATTGATTTTGTTTTATTTAAATATTAAATATTTTATGTTTATGGATTTTTAAAAAAATATACAAATTAAGTAACCTTATAAAAAAATTATAAATTTTATTCTAAGTAATATATACAAATTAAGTACTATTTTTTTATAAAAATAAAACAACGATACCACATATTATACAAATTAAGTATTAAAACAATTTTTATTCTCTAAAAAATTATACAAATTCAGTAATAATATAAAAACCATAGTAGTAAGGCAAGTAATAAGACTTAGGAAAAAACAGGCATTTTTCCATTAGAGTAAATATTTGAAGCAATCGAAAATATTAAATATACATTATAAGTAATAATAATAAAATCATAAATTTATAAATCTTAATTAAAAAAAATTAAAATTGTATAAAAAAGGATAAAAAATGTATTTCTGCACAACAGGAATCGATAAATCGAGTGAAAGGAAATAGTATACAAATTAAGTAAAGAACAAAAGAGTAAGAATCATTTTTCTAGTTATCAAAATAAATTTATTAAAATTTTAAACAATGAAAACAATAAGTTAATCTTAATCAAACAAAATTTAGATTTTTTAAAAAAAAAGTATGATCTTTCAACTGAAAATATTTTGAATCTGTTGGAGGCTTATGAAAACAATATCCAGATTCCTGTCCAGATCTTTTCATATGACTTAAGCCCGTTGGAAAGTATTGTTAAATATTTAAAAGAAAATATCAGGCTGAATTATCATGATATAGGAGTTATCCTAAACAGGGATGAAAGAACAATCTGGAAAACATACAACAATTCAAAAAAAAAAAACAAAGATCTTTTAATTATCAAAAAAGAAAAATACTTCATCCCTGTAAAAGAATTTTCAAACAGAAAATTTTCAATCCTTGAATCAATTTGCCTTTATTTAATAGAATTTCTGTCAATCCCTGATATTGCAAGGCTTCTCAACAAAAATCCAAGTTCAATGTATACTGTAAAAAACAGAGCTATAAAAAAGAAAAATGAAGATTGATTACAATCCTTTAATAGTAAATCTAGTTAAAAAAATAACTAAACTTAAAAATAGTAAGGAGAAAATAAATAACCGCTATGAATTCTTTACAAATAAATTTAATGAAAACGGAATTAACAAAAAAGAATTCAATGCGATTAAATCTGTTTTGTTGAGAGACAAACCCATAGATTACTGGAATAATTATTATGATTCTGAGATTAACAAATTAAAAAAAAAGAAAAAAAAATACGAAAAAAAACAAAGATTTGAAAAAATTAAAAAAATCTGTCTGATTATTTTTCCTGTTATTATTATTTTATTTTCTATGTTCATTATGTTTAAGCCGGAAATTACCGGAAGAAGCATTCTTGAAAACAAAACAATAACCAACAAAGTTAATCTTTATTTTAATGACTCTTTCCAATACAAGCTTAATTTGAGCAGCAATATCACCTCATTAAGAGTTTCAGGAAATATTATCGGAGATGGATCTGTAAAGATTTATCTTAATGAAAAGTTAATTCTGGATAGTTCTAGATTAAAAAATTCCGGAGGGTTGTACTCGATAACAGGTCACACAGTAAATAACAAATCAATTAATAATATTAATGAAACAAAAAACAATGGATCTTTAATAAAAAATAATTCTGGTCTTTTTAATGAATCAATTAATTTCACAAGTGAAACTAATTCTTCATATAATGAATCTAATAGTTCAGATAATTTATCACAAAATAAAAAAATTAACCTGGCAGCAAATAACATCCTGAATATATCTGGGAATATATCTGGGAATATATCTGTTAACAAAACAGATAATGCAACAGAAAACACTTCAATAAAAATCAATCAATCTATTATCAATTCTTCTGTAAACAGTCCAGCAGACAATAATTCAATCATCAACACAACAATTAATCAAACAAAAAAGATCTTATTTAACTCAACAAAAGAGAACAAAACCGATAATCAAATTTTAATGGAATTTGAAAGTTACTGCCTAGAGACTTGTTTTTTAGACAATATCAATGAAAATATTACATTAAATATTGAAATTGTTGATGCTGAGTTAAATTTATCTGAGATAATTTATACTTTTTCTGAAACTAAAAAAGAAGAGAATGAAAACAGATCTTTGTTGAATCAGAGCACTAAAAATGATACCGTCAAAAAACAGGATATTGAATCTTTGAATATATCAGAACAAAATACATCTATAAATCATACAAAACCCAATATAACTTATCAAAAAAAAAATCACTCTGATTTTAAATCTACCCAAATTAAGGTTAATGAACCTGTGTTGTGGACAAAAAAGATCAATGCTTCAGAAATTAATGAAATTGAACTAATAAAATATGCATACAATGTTTCAGTTGATAAGAATCAAGAGAACGTAAAAATACTGAGTGATAACAACCAATTATCTTTATCTGAATTTAATCTTTATTATGAGTATGAACAACTCAATAAAAAATTTAATAATCTTCAAAAACCAACTAAAAAACATGATATTTCCAAAAAGTTAAACAGAATTAGCTCATTAAATAAAAGAATAATTGAGATATCAAAAAGACTAGATAACATAAAAAAAAATAATTATACTAATAATTTTATTCTTAAACTTGACAATTTCAAAGATATTGTAGAAATAAAATATTATACACCTGGACCAGAATTATTTGAAAATAAAATTAATGAGTATAAAAAAATAATAACAGTAAGTTCTAAACTGCATTATGAGAATGTGTTGACTTATACTGATGTTCCTGAAACAACAAAAGAATCAATTAAATTGTATTGGATCAAAGAAACTGGAAGAGAATTATTTGAAAATGTGAATTATATTGATTCAA
>WJJD01000092.1 GCA_014729915.1 Candidatus Woesearchaeota archaeon
CTGATTTAGTTGAAAAGCGCTGAAACTATGGTATTACACTTGAAAGCCAAAAAAGAGAATTTCTAGGGGAAAAACAGAGGATCAGAGTGGCTGGGAAGCAGGGATTCGAACCCCGATTCCATGATCCAGAGTCATGTGTCCAGCCTGAATATCTCATTTTTAATTGACTGTAAATAAAGGAATTGAACTTCTGTCCTTCGTTTCCCTTTCGTCCATGTGACAAATATGTGACAAATCTGCCCCGTTTTGTGCCGATAAAAGCTCAACTGCCTGTCTCTTCCGGTCTAAAGTTGTGTGAATATAACGCTGTGTGACAGTGATGCTGTGATGCCCTAAAAGATCTCGCAGAGTTTCAATATCGCATCCCTTTTCAATCATGCGGCATGCGAAGGTGTGCCGCAAATCGTGGAATCGCAGGTTCTTGATTCCGGCTCTCCTGCAGGCATTCTCAAAGCTGTGTCGAATGCTTTTAAACGGCTTTCCGGTTTCCGGGTTTACAAAGACATATTCGCTTTTACTGTGCTTCTGTTTTTCTTTAAGAATTTCGTACACAACATCATTAATAGGGACAACACGATTTTTCCCTGATTTCGTCTTGGTAACATGAATTATCCGCTGTTTAAGTTGTACATGAACCCATGTGAGATTCAGGATTTCATTTCTCCGCATTCCGGTATTAAGGGCAGTCAGAACAATAGGGGATAAGTGATCAGCCGTTTCTTCAAGCAATCGGATCTCTTCTTTCTGGCTCAGGACTCTTTCTTTAAGATTATCTTTTTCTGAAAAGAGTTTGACCTTTTTAACCGGATTGTCTCTCACGTAATCCCAATCAATAGCCAGGTTGAACATCTTCTTTAACAGCGCTAGTTCTCTATTCGTACTGGATTTCTTAACACCTGTTTCAAGTCTTTCTGCTCGGTAGCGTTCAATCAGCAGGGGAGTGATATCATTCAGCTTGAATTGTCCGAAGTAGGGGATAAGATGAGCATTCAGGGCATAGTCATCACATTTCCAGCTTTTCTTGTTGATCTTGGAATAGTTCTCTAAATACAACGTGGAAAACTCCTGAAATGAAATTTCCTTAGGCCGGGGATTGGAATGCTCTGAATCAAAAGATTCTGCAGCCTTTTTCTGCAGCACAAGCACAGCCTCGGATCGGGTTTGAGCCTTTCTGACAACTTCCCTTTTCCTCCTGCCGTCTCTTCCCGTGTACTCGATATAGTACCGGATTTTCCCTTGTTTTGTCTTTCGAGTGTAAACCTTACCAAAACCGTAGTACCAACGCTTTGAGCTTCTTGAACTCAAAGCGCTCCTTCCTTTCAGGAGCATTTTATCATATTCCGGCAGGGGAATCATGAATTTTGACTGAAGAAATGCCTGTTCTGAAAAGGAAAAATCTCTGTGATTGTTTAAATCTTCTATCTGTTTCTTTTTGAACCGAATGAGGCCGTTTACCCTAATAAAGGGGATCTTTCTTTCCTCAGTCCATTTATAGACAGTTTTAGGGTGCACGTTAAGGAAGGAGCTGACCTCTTTAACTGTCATAAGAGATTGATTCAATCGTGCACCCTAAAACCCTTTATCTATCGGCTATTTCCTCTAAATGACTGATTCTTTCCTCTAGATCTTTTAATTCAGCAGCCTTTATTGCAAAGTCAATTAACTTAACGGCGGCAAGGCGGCGAGTATTCCGGTCTTTCTCCTCTAGCAATTCCACTAAAACCCTGACTGCTTTAAATGAAGCAGATTTCAGCATCCCCAGGCTTTCGTCAAAAATCTGTGCTCTTTTTTCATCAAGGTGTTTTCTGAAATCATCTTGCTTCAGCCAATTGTAAATGCTTCCTGGAGATGCAGAAGCCTGACTCGCAGCTTCTTCAACGGTTTTGCCTTCCAAAAGGCCAACAATGGCCTTCAATTGTTTTGTTGTAAGATTTGTTTTTTCCATATTTGTTTAATTTTCTCTAATTTTCTTTAATGCGGAAGCTGGCACAAAATCCTCGGAAATAAAATAGTTTCTATCATAAGGAGAATAATAAAATCCACATACACTTTTAGTTTTTCCTGATTCGATGTCCTCAATTTGTTTTTGTTCATCAATATCATTCCAGAGCACCCAAAATTTAATATCACTATTCTTAGTCTTTAGCTTATCTTCAATTTTTTTGACTCTTCTTTTTAGCACCATCTTTTCCTTTTGCAACTTCCATGAGGGTGAACAAAATAGCTTCCATATGGGTGAACATTTCTATACTTACAAAAAATTATCGAATTTTGTGTTACCCTGAAAACAGCTTCCATCATTGTGAACGCAACCTTGTTTCCCCCATTGTGAACATATTCTATATAATCTACCAGGTGTTCATAAAAATATTGATGACCTTGATTTTTAAAGTCCATATTCATCTTCTGATCCTGTTAATTTATAATAAGTGCATTTTTTAGGAAGGCCGCCACCTGGCAGGATTCTTTTTATGAGTTCAGCTTCTTCAAGTTCCCTAAAACAGCGAGAAATTGTTTCATTTTTTTTGAGCCCAACGTATCCGTACTTCTTTATTTCACGATATGGCAATTTAACCAATCCATCATTTTTTCCAGGATTATACTTTCCTTTCATTAATAAATAGAGGGATCTTGCCGGCGCAGATAAGTCTGCCCATTTTTGGTTTTTAAACAAAAATTCTTTATGCAGTCCCACATAGGGGCGAGGATCTCTTTTCTTTTTTCGGTATCTTACAGCATTCCGCATTGTCACAACTTCATAAAATTTCTTTATACTAAATCCATTATTCTTCCATTAAAATTCTTTTCTTTTGGAGTATTCAGTACCAAAGCATTCTTCCTAATGCTTTTGTTTAAATTAGAACTCAAAACCCTAAATAATCGCAGGATCGGAAACAAATAAAATGACTTTTCAAATCTCATATGTACTGATCTCTTTGTGAGGGCAAAATTTACTATCTGATTTAAAATTGTCTTTATCAAAAAGGAGATAGTTGCTTTTGCCGTTCTCTCGAATGGCAGTTTGAGGAAATTTCCCAAACCTCAAGTACCAAAGAGGGCATTCAGTCGAGTGACAAAAACGAACAGATTTTTTATTGCCACCGCAGCACTCAAGGCATTGTTTTCTAATTTGCTTAAGTGGGGATTGTTTTGGTATTTTCATTTAGCTCTTGACTCATAAGAATTATCATTCTGTTTTATATAACCTGGGCGGTTGCCAATCATTTGAGCAGGGAATAGGTCGTAAACCTTAACTTGAAAAAAGTCAGCAATCTTTTTCTTTGTTTCATATCTTGTTTTTTTGTCATATCCTTGCTCAATAAACCATAAGGTGGTAATTGAGATATCAGCACCTTCACAAACAGCAATCTGGGGAAGATTTTTCATTTTTCTGAGTGTCTTTACTCGATTCCATTTTTCATGATGTGATACTTGCGGCCAGTTGATTTGTTTTGTGTCTTTCATTTTTTCTCCATAAAATTGATTTCTAACCTTATAATAATAATAATAGAGATAAAAATGGTGAAAACGTCGAGTAATTCACCCCAATTTATTACCCTGTTGGAGTGGATTAAATTAAGAAATTATGAAAAAATTTTGCGATGGAAGATTTTTCCCTTACAAGTTTACCAATATTATGGAGACCGTATGGGTTACCCTAGAACATCAGGTATTGACTCGTTTTATAACCTTTCTCATATAGGAGAAATTCAAAAATCTCTTCAAGAAAAAAAGCAGGCATACAAGAAGCTTGGATTTTATGTAACTTCAGAAAAATTGATATGGATTCGGTTAAAGCATGGGAAGTTTTGGAGTTATTTAGACATTGATAAGAAAAGAGAAGAGATCAAAACGGAGCTTATAGAGCCATTGTTTGAAAGAGACAGAGAAATCAATATTAAATTTGAATCTGCTATAGAACGTCATAAAAAAGATAACCTATTTTGCTGCATGGAAAATGCAAGAAAGAAACTAGATAAAATTTACAAGGACGGAATTTTTGAAAAGTTCATTCCAACTATAGAAGAATTAAAATCAAATTGTGACCAGATCGCTCCAGAAGCGTTTAATCCCTTTAAGCTGTTTTTAGATCCCGGTAAAGAAAATTTAAAAAATCCACAATGGCATAAAATAAAATATAAAGAATTAAAAGAAGAAAGGAATAAAATCGCAGATAAATTGGCTGACTTGTATGATGATCATGAGCAAATAAAAAGACAAAAAAGAACATCGAATGCTAATGATAACAAGATTGCAAACATCGAGAAAAATATAAAGATTCTTAAGGAGAAATATTCTCAACTTTCGGATCAAATTGATGAGCAAGACATTAATTGTTATTTATCAGATATAACTCACTCTGATATAGATGAAGCAGCGAAGGTTAAACTCGCCTTGAAATTGGTTGAAATTAATCTTAATACTTTAAAATTTACCAGAATGAAACCGGGGCGTTCACCTAAACGATTTAATGTATTTGTTTATCACTTAATCAATAAATTTACTAAATGGAAGAGAGATGAAAATCGAAAGTATTTATTTCATAGTAATGGAAAACACAAGCTTGAAAGAGACTGGGATCTAATTGTTTTTTTGCTGATAGATAGTTATATTCAATTTCCTAGATATTTTGCTGAAATGAATGCTTTTTTCGAAAAAAATAAGAATAAACCGGCAAAAGATGCAATAAAAGTTTTAAAAGTAAAATTGAGAGATATTTACAGGAATTTTCCGGATAAAAAAGATGGATCGGAATTTTCTAAGTATCCGCTAAAAGCAGGATACAAGAAACTTACTATTAATAACGGGAAAATTGAAGTTACTTGGTTATGATTTTGAATCCAATAATTTCTGATAGATTATTTAAGCTTTTCTTACTTTTTATCTGTATTTAAAAAATAAGGGGAAGAAATGGAAAAAGAAATAATTTTTTCTTTCGAATCAATACTTAATTTTATCGATAAGTGCAATAAATTAAATCATGAATTGATTAAGAAAATTGATATTATGGGCAATATCAGCATTCCAAATCAATTTGAATTCTTAAAGAGAGTCAAGACTTATCATTATAAGAAAAGAACACTTGAATTTTTTGAAAATAGAATTAATTTCATTACTGATTGTATCAATAAAAATGTGTCGGGTTTAGATATATTGGGCAATCTTCTAAGAGGCTTGATAGAAATTTATTGTCGAGTATTATATTTGCCAAAAATTACTGAAGAAGAAAGAATTAAAAAACTAGTTTGGCATGATCTATATTCGTCATTATTAATAGATATTCAGTTTTCTCACCTTTCTTATCAGATAATAAAAGATGATTACAAATTATTAAAATATATCAATGCATCGATACCGCCTTTGCAAGATTTAAAAAAAACAATCCAGGACTCACTGAAAAAATTGAAAACAAAAAAACAATTATATGAATTAGAAAAGGAATATAGATTTAAATCCGTTAAACAAATTATAAAAAAATATTTTGATGAAAATGAAAAACCACCAATTTCAAAATACACCTTATATAAAATTTATTCATTATATTCAGAGCAAATTCATTCAAATCTTATTATTGAAGTAGGGGATACGATTCTATCTAAAGAAAATAAAGAGTGCAGTAAATATAATATTATTGCTTTTTCGATAGTTATTTATATAAAGCATTTAAACGAAATTGCAAAGCAAATAAATGAAAACAATAAAGCAGAGAGATTAATAAATGAATTTGAAGATAGGGATTTCGCACAGGCTTTTCTTGATTTATGGAAAATGCACAAATATGTATTAAGATTTACCTAAAACTAAATGATTTCAATGATTGGAGAAGAGGAAATATTTGTTTACATAATGTTTCTTATGCGACACTACGCATACGTTTATATGTTTTTCCCTTTCAAATATCGAAAAAGTGTAGACTTATCCACACCTAATTCCTGAGCGCTTTTTCTATACCCCTTTTCTCTAACTGTTTCATTTATATACTTTAGGTCATATTTACTAAGCTTTGGTTTCCTGGCTTTAGAACGTCGCTCAATTCCGTATTCCTTTAAAGCCCGGTAAATCATGTCCTTTGAACAATCCAAAATATCAGCTATTTCACGGATTGCTTTTGATTCATCTATATATAGTTTTTGAAGAGTTTCTTTTTTCGGTTTTTTTCCTTTTGCTGGCTTACCTTTTTTTACCTCAAAGCCAGCAGCTTCTTTATATTTTATTCTTGCTGTCATAATTTACTTTTCATCCTTCAATATATTTATCCCCACTTTAATATTTTACTTCTTCAAAATAAAATCCAAATGCATTCCATATTCTTTCAATAAAATATTTTGCTGTTTTATCAGGATTTTTGAGAGAAAATATTTGTATGGGATCTATTTCAAGATCATTTTTCGGCCAGCTCTTTTCACTTCTATAAAGATTTGAAGTGTTTTGATTTACTAATTTTGAGCCACTTATATTATATAAACTTAAATATGAAATAATTGTTTGTTCTATTCCTAATAACTTCATTAAATTTATCATTACTCTGAAATAATTTTTAACATAAGCAACTAAAATATCATCAGCAATTCTTTTGGATTGAAAAGATAAAATCATTTCCCATTTTACTATTAGTTCATAGTAACCGTTTCGAAACAATTCAATTGCACCTACTTTTCTTTTATTGATTTTTAAGCCATATAAACTGGGGGAAGGTGAAATATCATTTCTGAAAATGTAATAATCTCCTCTACTGATCATGGGGGGGTTCGCCAAATAGTTACAAATTTTTTTATCTTTAATATCAACTATATCTTCTTTAATGAAAATCGGTGAGCTTCCAATAATTAGATGAGGTTCGGATTTTATTTCATCTTTTATTTCTTGCTTTCGCTCATTTATAAATTCCTTAATATCTTTCCAAATATTATTCACACTCAAACAAGCATCCCTGATTTCATCAACTGTCATTTCTATATTACGGTCATTATGTCTTATCCAAAATTTATTGACATGTTCAGATTTTAATTGCCTTAATGTGACCATATGAGGTTTTTTGAAGCTTCTAGGAATATGGATCAATATAATTTTTTTATCTGTTTCCATTATTAGTGGTCTAATATTTAATTCTATATGGGGTTCTATATTAGCTAAACAGGATTGTTTTATACTATCTATATATTTATTCGCATCAGGAATTTCTTTCCATTTTTCTGGTACTCCAGGTTCTTTATCTTTCTCTTTTATTCCAATAATCAAATAACCACCAGAAGCATTTGCCATAGCACTAATATCCTTTAGCATTTCTATTTTGTCTTTTTTATTATCTATGACATACATTTCTTTTTTGTATTCAATTCTCAGGCCCTCTTCATAGCCAATCTTTATAAGGTGATCAATATCTTCAGACGAAATATCATCAAATCTTTTAAAAAATATATTATCCACTTTTATCCCTCCCTAAATTTTTTTATTAGTTTATATTCAAAAATTTCTCCAAAAATTTATTCTATAATTGCTAAAAAATTATTATTAGTAATTAATTTTCCCATCGAAAGTTTTCATTAATTTTCTATATTCTTATAAAGAGTTTCCTTAAATTCATTTTCATCTTCATTATTATAAAATGGCACGCCAATAAGCCTGTATTTATGTTTCTTAGTATGGGTTTCGAAATACAAAGTCTTACCTTTGAACTCCTCAGTAATTTCTTTAAGAAATTCTTGTTTCCATTGATCGTGTTCTTTTAAATGTTTGCCCTTTGGTTCTATAAATATTTGATAGGTTAGAGTATTACCTTTTTTTTCTTTTAAGAATAATACAAAATCCGGTTCAAAAGCTTGGCCAGCAGAAAAACTAAAAATTTTGAAATGACGTTCATTCCGGATAAGGTATATCCCATCATATTTCTTTTTAAGCTTATTAATCTGGCGTTCCAGCATCCTTACGAATGCTTTTTCTTCACTAGTACCATAGTTTGCATTAAAGACATACCAATCCTTATCTGCAACAAATTTTTCATCTCCTTTTGCCCTCTCACTGCCTTCAATAAGCTTAAGAATTTTATCTGTAAAAATTGATGATACAGAATGTGTTTTAAATCTTTTTGTGCCTTTATATTCTTTTAAGTTATTTCTCAATTCATTTTCAATGTGATCAAGTAAACCAATCAATCCTTTCAGCAGAATTTCATTTGATAATTTGTAAATATCATCAGGATCACCTTGAAATGTGATTTCTAAACCTCCTAAATATTCGTCTAATTCTATAAATTGCCGTACACTTGAAACGTAAGGAAAAAACGTCTCGATTGTTCTATAAGAAAAAAAAGATTGTTTTGCGATAGCATTTCTAATGATATGAAGTGGTATATCTTTCATTTTCACATCTTTTCTTCCAGGTTCGATAACTTCTTTTATCTCCCCATTATCTGAAAGAATAGCGCCTGTTGCTCCGTGTCCACTAGGAATTTTATATTCATAATTTTTCTTTGATATTCCTAAATCTAGAAATGACTTAACATAATTATAATCATTTATTATACTTTCATTGAGATAGATCAATCCGGAATTATATAATTCTGATTGCTTAAAAGACTCTTTCATTTTCAAAGCTTTTTCAACTTCATTTTCATCTATCATTCCTTCTTCAATCAATGCTGTTCTTAATTCTGATATATATCGTGAATCATTGATGCTGTGATAATGGAGTTCTTCTAAGACTCTCATCTCATGTTCTAAGTCATCATCAAATTTCCTAATAAACCGGTTATTATTATCCTCAGTTGTAAAAGGAAAATATCTAGCGCCTCTTCCAATTAGCTGGGCTTCAGCGATAGTTGTTTTGCCGGGTTTTCCGGATTTTGAATCTCTAGTTGTGTAACATCGGACAATATCGAATAAATTAAGGACATCCCATCCTTCATTAAGTTTTTGTACGGCAAAAATTGCACGAATACGATTGTCTTCGTCTTCAAGAGAGTTTAATAATATCTGTTGGTTTTCCTTTTCCTTTTCTTCATTAACAGAAATACAACGGCTTTCATCAAATTCTTTCTGCAGTCTTTCTGCTAGTTGTCTATCCGTAATATTATTTTTCCTGAAAAACTCAAAAGCTTTTTCAATCAAATGTATATCAGATTTATTTTTTATTCTCTTTATATCTTTATCTGAGAGAGATTCAATTGTGTTATGAAATTTTTCTTTATTTTCTTTTGACTGGGCTATTGTTTTTTGTGCTTTAAACAGAATGACTGGCTTCAAATTGATGCGATTTTTAGCAGCAACTTCTTGTTTGTATTGACTTAAGATGAGAGCTTGAATAATTCGATCCTTTTCTTCAAAATCTGCTTGAACGATATAGACATCCTTTGAATATCCATCATTTCGAAATTGCTTCAAATCATATCTGTACAAAACCTTTTTTCTATATTTGTCAATAATATTTTTGTTGGTGTAATCCAGCGTTGCTGTAAATTCTAAGAGCAAATTATCATTGTTTTGTTTGAATATGCGTTCAACTGATTTCTCCCAACTTTCGAACATTTCACGCTGTGCTTTGGTGTGTGTATTCATATGGTGGGCTTCATCTGCAAGGAACACGATTTTTTTGTTCTTAAAATCTTCATAAGTAATAGTGTTTTCCTTTTCAGTGGTAAGGTCTGAATGCAATTTTTGTATTGTTGTGAAGCAGATATTTATATCGTTTTCATTTACACCTTCGAAATTGCTGACAGAAGTAATGTTGATTTTTTTAGTTCCAATTTGAATGTTTTCACTAAAAAGATATTTAGATGATTCTGGATTGAGAAAATTATCTTTTGTTTTCTCAATTATGTTAGTAGAGTTAACAAAAAAAAGGAAATTGCGATATCCCATTTCATACAAGTAGATTATTAATCCGGCCATAATAAGGGTTTTTCCACTTCCTGTTGCCATATTAAAAAGTAAATGAAGTGGTAATTCTTTTCCCGGAAAGTTTTTCTTTAAGCAGTAAAAAAATCTTTCGAAAGCTTCTTCTTGATAGGGACGGAGTTGAAATTTTGGATTTAGATTGTCTTTTAGAGAATCAGAGACTTTCTCATCCAATTGATCCCATTCGGATAGTATATCTAGCTGTTCATATAAAAACTTATCAGCCATTATAATTTTCTCCGTAAAATGACTGATTCAGTTTTTTATCTTTTTCACTTACACTAAAATCTTTATCGTTAATTTCTGATAGATTAACATAAAGCTGGTTCTTATTTAATAGCTCCACTAGGAGTTTTTTCTGTTTTTCTTCACCATTCTCAGATTTTCCAATTTCTCTAAATTCTTTAATTGCTTCTTCTGGTAATTCTGGATTAACATACCAGTTTAAAAATGAGTTTTCGGATATATCCTGCCATATTTCTATCAATTCTTTTTGCGAACTGGATTCTTTTATCTTGTCGATATAAGCCTCATTATATTTCATGAGTTCGAAATAGATAAAATCACCACCGCCTTTCCACTTTACTGATTTAGATATTCCACCCCGATCACACTCAATTTCCTTAAACATACCATCTTCCTTTTTTATCTCAGTCCCAATAACTTTTTTTAGACGTTCAACAGGAATTGTTTTTGCATAATCCATCTGCTCAACTGTAATCCACTGTCTGTTCATTTTGTGAGCAACCGCTGCCGTTGTTCCACTTCCTGCAAAAAAATCTAAAATAATATCGTTTTCATCCTCGGAAGACATTTCAATTATTCTTTTTAAAGTTTCTTCAGGTTTTGGATTATCAAATATTTTTCCTTTAAACAGATTTTTTAGATGCAACGTTCCTCTCTCTGAGTTGACTTCCTTATCCCACCAAACTGATCTTGCCATCCTTGTCTTTTCTCTGTATTTTTCTACAATTTGATAACGACCTTTTTCTTTCATGGCCTTACCACAAATATTTAAATTTAAATTGTTTCTGGATTTTTCCTTCCCCCATCTCCAAACTGTTTGAACACCCTGGGATTTTGCAGGCAGCACTTCAATCCATCCTTCTTTCTTTTCAAGAGATATTTCATAAAATCCGTTTTCATCTCGATTTTTGGGATTTAAGTAAAAAGTGTAGAATAGATTTGGTCGATTTTTATCATTAAACTTTATATTCCTATTTCTTAGTTCCCTGATTTCAAAACCACCCTTCTCATCTTTATAAGGAAAAGTTTTATTTTCATCTAACAAATCGAATAATTTGTATTCATTAGTCTTAGAATATACATTTATAAATTCATGCATATTTGCTATTCCGCCATAGTCTCTTCCACGTGGATTATTTACTAGGGTGATAATATCAATAAAATTATCTCGCTTAAAAATTTCATCCATCAGAACTTTTAAATACGCTTGTTCATTACTATCACAATGAACAAAAATCACTCCATCATTTCTTAATAACTTCTTTCCAATTTCCAGGCGGTTTTTCATGAAAGTAAGCCAACTAGAATGGTTGAAATTATCATTATATCTAAATGCATCTCCTCCTGTGTTGTAAGGAGGATCAATATAAATCAATTTCACCTTCCCTCTAAACTGAGTTTCCAATACTCGTAATGCAATTAAATTATTTCCTTTAATAAAGATGTTTTCTTTTATTGTGCCGTTTTTATCCCTTTTTATTTTTGATACTGTTTTTTCCCCTTTAATAGTATGTCTCTTCCAATTTATTAATACTTTTGGATCTAAGAGTTTATCGATCTCATCTTGTGCCAGAATTTCATTAAAAAATATCTCTTTACGCTTTTCTTCTTCTTTAGTCTGCCCGCCTTCTAAAACGCAGTCCTTGTAAGGCCACACAAGAGAAACTTCGCCACGTTCTCGAAGGAATTTACCATCAATATTCAATCCGATTTTATTTCTAAAACGTGTATAAGAGTTAGCTAAAAAGTTTTTATCTGAAATATAATCAATAAAAGAATTAATTTTAAAAATCCAATGGTCTTCAACCTCATCAAAGAATTTTTTTTTGATTTCTGAATTCTCAAGCAACAGCTTTACTAAATTTTTATCATAATTCGAAGCTTGACTCACTACTGCATTTTTAAGCAGTTCTCCTGCATCATCAACAAACCTTTTATCTTTTTTTAGCAGATTAATTAATTTTTCGTTAAAGCTTGTATTCATATTGATTCCCCTATGTTAGTAGCATAATAATAACATTATTATCAAAATCAATTTAATATTATCAAATCAAAAATATATATCAAACTCAATAAATATTAAAATGAATTTTTCAGACTCTTCCCTTTTTAAGTGGCGACATATTCAATAATAAAAGATTCTTTTCCATTTCTCTTGACTTTTCTTACGCCAGAATGCCCAGTCGTAAACCCAATCCGGGCATCGTTTAACCGAGATCCCTTCAGCTCTTAGCCATCTTTGAATGGTTCTTCTTGGAACTTGAAGAAGCCTAGAGGTTGCCCTAACTCCAATTGATCTGGCCTTCTCAATAGCAAATTCTTTCTGTTCTTTTGTGTAGTGCCCTCCACTTGGATTGAGACTATAAAAAAGAGATCGCTGCTCTTCGTTCTCTTGTTCAATGAATAACCGGATAAATGCCTTTGTGCTCAGCCTATCTAAACGACTCATGTCATTCTCCTTTCACATGGAAGATAGAGAAAATCCCATGTGACAAATATGTGACAGATTTAGTTGAAAAGCGCTGAAACTACGGTATTACACTTGAAAGCCAAAAAAGGGAATTTCTAGGGGAAAAACAGAGGATCAGAGTGGCTGGGAAGCAGGGATTCGAACCCCGATTCCATGATCCAGAGTCATGTGTCCTACCATTGGACGACTTCCCAGCTCTGTGGGACACATAATATTAAAATTTGCCTATA
>WJJD01000093.1 GCA_014729915.1 Candidatus Woesearchaeota archaeon
GACGTGTATATCAATGTTCTTGAAGATAGGCGCTGTTACAAAAAATCTGATCTCAAACCTGAAGAAATAAAGTATAGATTAAAGAACGGATATCACGAAAGCAAGCAATGGGATATAGAAACCAAAAAATATGAAGATTACTTTCTTAAACCAAGATTCAATGAAAGCGATAGCCACTTATTCTTGATTTACAGGATTGCAGATTTCTTGTATAAGCATACAGACAAGGTCTGGCTGTTTGAAGTCAACAGGCCAGACATAATTTTTGTAGCTCCTGATGGGACAAAAGTCGCAATAGAAGTAGAAACAGGACAGATGTATAAATTCAAGAAAAATGAATTGAAAAAAAGAGCAAAAAAACTAACCAAGGATTTTGGTGAGAACTGGTTCTTTGTGGTAACCAACAAAGAATATTACTGGAAATACAAAAAATTAGGCAGAACATATGTCAGAAAGCAGATTTTAGGGGTGGTGAAAAACTATCTAAAGAAGCCCGAAACAAGCTCTTTTACTCCACTCCCCAAAATCAAGATAGGAGGCTCCTACAGCAAAGATTCTGAAGTTTCAAGGGGTGGAGAAAATTGACTTTAGAGCCCTTTTTCAAGGCCTCTGCAACTGTTGTTGCTTCGGCCTTTTACAAAAATATGGAGGTGTTGTTTTGATGGAGAAGTTGGATAGGTGTTTGGGTTGTGGTAGGCCTGTTTTGGGTGATGATTTGTGTGATGAGTGTAAGAAGATTGCGGGGTGGACGTGATGGCGGTGTGTGGATGTGGCAATTTAATGTCTGATGAAGAGACTATGTGTTCGGATTGTGGTCAAAAGTCGTATGAACTTTGGAGGGATAAAAATGGAAAATAAAAAAATTAGTTTGAGTGAGAAAAAAATAGAGCAGTTGAACAAACAGCCGTTGCTTGAAACTAGTGTGAGCTTGAGTAAAGATGGAAAGTGGGTAATCCACAAAACCATCATCACAGATATCAAGTCTGTGAAGTATTACGAAAAATTAGGAAACCCTAGAGATTAGGGTTTCTTTTTTTTTAAAATGAAAATCGGAAGATTTAGGAAATTGAGAAACCTGGATTGGTTAGGCAGTGTTTGGAGAATCACTACTGTGAATCCTTTTGTGAAATATTTTGATGTCAAAAAGCAGAAGTTGATGGAAACTCATATTGCTCCATTTCCAGAAGAATTAGCTCTAAGATTGATTACATTATATAGTAAAAGAAGAGATTATGTTCTTGATCCTTTCTGTGGCTCAGGAACGACCAATTACGTGGCCTTATCTTTGAAGCGAAAGACTATTGGCTATGACCTTGAACAGAAGTATATTGACATGGCCAGGCAAAGGTGTGGTGGCAGGGGAATGTTTATCTGCAAAGGCTCTGAAAACATGAAAGAAGTCTATTCAAATAGTATGCAGTTATGCGTAACAAGTCCGCCGTATTTAAACTTGCGAAAATACAGTAATAATCCTAAGAATATAGGGAATCATAAAGATCCTTATCCTGCTTTAAAGAAAGTGTTTAAAGAAGTTTACAGAGTTCTGAAGCCAAGAGGGCATTTCTGCTTAAATGTTGCAGGAGCTCCTGATGGCAAAGGAAACTGCCACAGATTCCCTTTTGACATGATTTACTTATGCCAGGAAATAGGGTTTAGGTTCAAGACGACTATAATCTGGGATAAAGGAATAACACTAAGAGAATGGAATATAGAGAACAACAAGCCAAATGAAAACCACGAGTATGTATGGGTGATGGAGAAATAAAAGGTACTGAAAACTTCCTGATTTGAGAGGGTTTTGGGGTTGTTATATTAATTTTAATTTCTTAAGTTTTATTTTGATTTTTTCTGCCGCGCTTCTTGGAGAACTATTGTCGTATATGATAATATTAGCATATTTTTTGTAGAACGGGATACTATATTTAAGTCGTTTTAATACTTCTTCATACTTAATTTCATAATTTCTTCTATTTTCTCTTTCAAAACATATTAAAGCACATTCCTGAATTGATTTCGCAGGCAGAATAAGAACTAATATTCCATTTTTTTTACAAAATTTCGCATCCGATTCCTTAATATCATGAACATCTTGTGTTGAAAATAACGGCTGTGGAATAATGAAATTTTGAGTAGGTAAAGAGCGCAATATTCGAGATGATGCATGTATCATTTTTCTCCATCCTTTTTTGGCGATATAATCTCCGATACTGCCATATTTGCTATGAAAAACTTCATCTAGGTCAATAACTTCTTTATCTAGAATTTTTCCAAGTTCTATTGCAGTACTGCTTTTTCCTGCGCCGAATGGCCCTGTAAGGTATATATTTATCATCCTACTTCCCTTTTTTTTGCGCAACGAATAACATTGATTGAGGGTGCCCTCTAAAAGATACTATTATTTCTAATATTTTAAATTTTGTCTTAAGTAGCATTTCCTTCATTTTATTTTTTGAAATTCTTAATAACGGGGATCTTTTTATTTCTTTTGTTTCTATCTTTCCTTTTTTATAGATTTTAACCATATCAAAACGCGTATCATATATTCCTTTTGTACGAATAATTTCATCTTTAACAATGGTTAACCCATTCATTTTAACTTTGTTATGGATTTTAGTTTCTTTTGTTGGGGGCCAGTGCCCAAAATCTACAATGAATAATCCTTTTGGTTTAAGTGCTTTCCATACATTATTCATTACTTTTTCACAGTTTAAATAATTTTTAATATATCTGAATGATTCAAATAAGCAAACAACGACATCATATGATTCCGACTTTTCTTTAATATTCTGCATATCTTTTAACTCAAATTTGGCTTTTTTAATTCTTTTTTTTGCTTTTTTTAACACATCTTGAGAACTATCTATTCCTTTGACAATAAAACCGGCTTTTGCAAATTGTTCAACATATCTTCCTGTTCCACATGCTAATTCTAAAACATTTTTTGCATTCGGATTATGTTTTTTTATTAATTTATGAATTATCTTAAAAGTTTTAGGATATATATACGCAGGAAACAATTTATCATAAAAGTCTACCCAAAATCCAGTGTATAGTTCGTCTTTTGCCATATTTAAATAATATTATTATACATATTTAAACCCTTTGATTTTAAAAAAAAGATATACCCCTCTCTGGTTATTGTAGAGTGTTTGGGTGATGGAGAAATAATAAAAAAATAAAATTATATATTTTCTACACCTAATGCTTTCATTGCATCGATGTATGTTCCTTGGCAAATACTTGCTAGATTATTTTGGAAGTATTGTTCGTATTCTTCCATTGTGTAAGCCTTTTTAGGAATTTTGCAGGTCATTTCTGTATTCTTGAACTGTGGCATAGGATTTTCTGCTGCTAAATAA
>WJJD01000094.1 GCA_014729915.1 Candidatus Woesearchaeota archaeon
CCACAAATCCATAAACTATATATTTAATCAGCCTTTACTTTTCTATTGGTGATATGATGGGAAAAATTATTGATATTAAAGCAAGAGAGATATTAGATTCAAGGGGAAATCCTACAGTTGAGGTTGATCTTATAACAGATGAGAACAGAATTTTTCGGGCTGCTGTTCCCAGCGGAGCAAGCACTGGTGTCCATGAAGCTGTTGAGCTAAGAGACAAAGATGAAAGATACAACGGCAAAGGTGTGAAAAAAGCAGTTGAAAATATTGAGAAAGAAATATTTCCTGAAATCAAGGGAATGGACACAACAAAACAAAGGCTTATTGATGAAAAGATGCTGGAACTTGATGGTACTATCAATAAATCAAAACTAGGGGCAAATGCTATCCTTGCAGTGAGCATGGCAGTCTGCAGGGCAGGAGCACACGCAAGAAACAAACAGCTGTATAAATATATCGGAGAGCTTGCTAGCAATGAAAAATTCATTCTTCCTGTCCCTTCAATGAATGTGATAAACGGAGGAAAACACGCAGGAAATGATCTTGATTTCCAGGAATTTATGATACTTCCGACAAGAGCAGATTCATTTTCAGATGCAGTCAGGATAGGTGCAGAAGTCTATCACGAACTAAAAAAGATCATTAAGAAAAAACATGGTGTTGATGCTGTAAATGTTGGTGATGAAGGAGGATTTGCTCCGCCTGTAAAAGACAATGAAGAGCCCTTAAGATTATTGATGCAGGCAATAAAAAGAGCAGGATACGAAGGAAAAGTAGAGATAGGTCTTGACTGTGCAGCCTCAGAATTCTATTATAATGGAAAATACTATCTCGGAAAAAAGCAGATAGTTATGAACAATCCCGAAGGAGAGATTAAAGGAGGGATAGCTGGAGAAGATCTTATTGATATCTATAAGAAGATGTGTGATAACTATCCGATTGTCTCAATTGAGGATCCTTTTGATGAGGATGATTTTGAAAGTTTTGCAAAACTAACAGAAAAGATCGGAAAAGAAGTCCAGATAGTAGGAGACGATCTTCTTGTAACAAATGTAGAAAGGATAAAAAAAGCACTTGAAAATGATTCCTGCAATGCACTTCTTTTAAAAGTCAACCAGATAGGAAGTGTTACAGAAGCGATTGAATCAGCAAATTTAGCTTTGAAAAATGACTGGAAAGTGATGGTCTCTCACAGGAGCGGTGAGACAGAAGATACTTTTATCGCTGATCTTGTTGTAGGGCTTGGTACTGGTCAGATCAAATCAGGAGCACCCTGCAGAAGCGAGCGTACAGCAAAATACAACCAACTCTTAAGAATTGCAGAAATGGTTGATGATGACTGCTACCAAGGAAAGATCTGATTTTTTTTAAATCCAGTTAATATTTTTTTCCTCAATACTCATCCAGTTTCTTCTGAGAGTATTTAATTATAGATGTATTTCCCTTTTCTCCCCCAGTCCTTTTGTCAATAGAGATGAACTTATTTTTCCCGAGATGGTTAATCTTCCTCTGGAAACTCTTGTAGCTGTATTTTCCGCCCTGTTTCTTATAGATCTTAAACAAGTCACCGATCTTTTTACCTGAGTTTTCTTTCACAATTTTTAATATATCCCTTTCATTATCTTTCAGGTCAGTGCTTTTTTTGATGTTAAACTCATTTAACTTCTTAATTGCAGTATCAACATGCTTAATTGTTATTTTTCTGGAAGCCTTATCTTCAGCAGCATTTCCTGCTTCTCTGAGCATATAAAGTCCTGATCTTATATCACCAAGATCATAGGTCTTTTGCGCAACCTTGTTAAATGCATCATCTTCCCATACACCGGATACAAAAGCATATTTTAATCTGTTTTTTAAAATACCTTTTGTCTCTTTGAAATTGTATTTGCCAAATTCTAAAAATTCCAGAGTCAGTCTTGATTTAATCCTTTCATCAAGGTCCATTATCCAGGATTTATAATTCGTAATTAAGATGATTGTTTTCCTGTATATCTTTTCAAGAAGAGTATATAAAAAATCAAGATCTTCAACCTTATCAATCTCATCAAAGCAAAATACTGCTGAATTCTTATTAACAATATTAATTATTATATCCATAAGATCATCAGTTTTCTTATTATGGGTAAAGCTGTAGCCCAATTTTTCACACATCTCAATAGCAATCTTAAAAGAAGTGTTTTTCTGCCAGCAGTTTATATATATAGGGAGTATATCTTCTGTCTTGTCTTCAAGCTCTCTGAAAATATGCTTGATTGCAACGGTTTTTCCAATGCCTGGAGGACCGTACATAAAAACATTTTTTCCATTACGTTTAGAGAAAAGCGGTTTTATACAGAAAGCGATCCTCTTCTGCTCCTGTTCCCTATAAGGAATGAGCTTGGGAATGAAACTGTAGTCAAGTGCAACCTCATCTAAAAAAAGAGATTCATCTGACTTAAGCATATCATCAAAAATAGACATATTTTTTCAAAATCATGTTAATTTTAAAAACTTTTTGGAGTGGCTGCTCTATATGTGAGAGTTTAAAAGAAAGTTCTATTTTTGACAGAATCGGAATGGAATTTGATTCTTTTCTTGGATAAATTTTAAAATAGATTCTTTTTTCTATATTTTTAAGCCTTGTTAGTGTAGTCCGGCCAATCATACGGCCCTCTCGGGTTTTTAATGGAGACAGGCTGTGACCCGGGTTCAAATCCCGGACGAGGCATTTTGTTTTAATTCTCTATTTTTTTTTAATAAATTAGGATATAATTTCTTATTTTTCTTGTATTCCAAAGCAACCTTTAAATATTCCTTCCTTATCTATAATTACAATGATCGATCTTAAGAAAATTCCGAAAATTATCCAGAAGAGGATTAAGACCAGTTCTGAAAACCTTCCAAAGCACATTATAATCAGTACAGAAAATCAGGATGAATCCCAAGATCCTGAAAACAAATCAGATATTTACAAAAAAAGACTTAACAATCTGTATGAGCTGATTAAAACACAGGTTGAAATAAATATCCCTATACTTACAATATCTCTTGGCAAATCAGAGAATTTTATTGATCAAAAGATGTTTTATGAATTTATTGATTCGCTCCTTATGGAATTTGCTGTTAAAAATAAAGTAAGAGTTTCTTTTGTCGGAAAATGGTATTCTCTTAAGGGAATGACTGTTGAAGGCATAAAAAAAATTGTTAATGAAACATGTGATTTTGACAAATTCTTTCTTAATATCTGCATAAATTATGATGGTCAGGAAGAAATTGCTGATGCATGCAGGGTTATTATAAGGAAGGTTTATGACAACAGGTTAAAACCAGATTCAATAAATAAAGAGATTTTAAAAGAAAACCTTTACAGTTCCTATTTTATTCCTGCAGATCTCATAATTGAAATGTCAGACCGGTTCACAGGCACATTTTTATGGGATAGTGAGGATTCAAAAATATTTTTTGCTATTAAAAAATTTGAAAATTTCTCAAGAGGGGAATTTAATAAAGCAATAGAATATTTTAGAAAATAGCAAGTATTTACAAAAATGTATCTTTTTTAATAAAAAAATTTATTAACTTGTTTTTTATATTAAATATAGGTGAATCTGAATGAAAACAATCAAAGTTTTTCAAAATAACTATATAATAAGGATTGATAAAGGTGAAAAAATAATTGAATCACTGCAAAATTTTATTGAAAAGAAAAACATACTCTCAGGAAGCTTTTATGGTATTGGAGCAGTTTCTCATTGCACAATAAAATATTACAGTTATGAGAAAAAAGAATACATAGAACAAAATTTTCAGGAAGATATGGAAATTACTGGAATTATCGGTAATATAACAAAAATTGACGGCAAATCAGTAATTCATTCTCATATAAGTCTATCTGATAATGAACTTAGAGGGAGAGGAGGTCATCTTGAAGAAGGAATAGTGGGAGGAACATGCGAGATTCATCTTACTGCATTTAATAAAAAAATACAAAGAAAATATGATGAGGATACACAGCTGAACCTGATGGATTTTTAAAAAGCTTTTATCCTCTTGTTTTTTTTAAATGCTTCAAATACTTCTTTATTTAAGTCTTTTTCAATGTTGTTTATAAATTCATATCCATTCATAGGAAACACCTCCTGTTGCATCTAAGATTGTCAAGCGAAAACTGACCACCACTGGTCAAAGAACAGTGGCATATTCATTAGTGAAAAGGCAGACTCATTTCAATCGTCTGAGTCACGGGCGAAAGTCGGTTTTCATTAACTTCAGAACTTGCTTCTGAAGTCAAGGAATGACCTGTGGGAATGACAGAGTTCAGAACTTGCTTCTGAAGTCAAGGAATGACCTGTGGGAATTACAGAGTTCATTTTCAACCTTGTTCAGCCACCAGTCAGAGACTGGTGGAAAATGAACTTTTATTGAAAGACTCTTGATCTGTTCAAAAAACAAATTTTCAATCTGTTCATGATATTTGTTCATTTTTCATCACCTATCCAAATTAATATCAGATGTCTTTAAATACCCTGTGTGAGAATGTCCAGTTTGTCCAGTGGGAAAAACTCATTTTTTTAAATCCCTAAATAATATCATATAAGTCTCACCGACCAATATCCCGCCTCACAAACTTAACTTCGCATAATGAATTTCTGTTTTTTTAAGAAATTCATAACGAATCCAAAATATTTATATACCAGTATACATATTTATTACACTAATCAAAATGCAGGAGGAAGAGATATTTCAATGGTTGTTTCATAAGGATGAGATTTCCTGGAAGAGTATGATATATGATCTTGTAAGATCTGAACAGATGGATCCCTGGGATATAGACATAACTTTACTCTCAAAAAAATTTCTCCAGAGCTTAAAAAAGATGAAAGAGATGGATCTTCGAATATCAGGAAAGATAATTCTTGCAAGTGCTATTCTTTTAAGATTAAAATCAAACAAACTCATGGACGAAGACATTACAGGGCTTGATTCTCTGATAGCCTCTATAAATGCTCCTGAGGATGAAGAAATATTTGAGGAGCTCCTTGAATTTGATTCACAAGAACCAGAAATATTTGTGAATGAAAAACCAAAAATCTTTCCAAAAACACCTCAACCAAGAAAAAGAAAAGTTTCTGTATTTGACCTTGTTAATGCTCTTGGAAAAGCACTTGATGTGCATGCAAGAAGAAAAAATAGAATTGAAAGAGAAGAAGAAAAAGAGATTAAGATTCCTGAAAAATCAAGAGATATGTCTCTTATTATAAAAGATATTTATAGAGAAATAAAGGCATTTTTTAAAAAAAGCAAACAAAAGCTGACTTTTGAGCTAATCATACCTTCACACAACAAATTAGACATGGTTTATACCTTTGTCCCTCTTCTCCATCTTGACAGGCAAAGAAAGATTGATCTTCTCCAGGAGCAGCATTTTGGAGAGATAGAGATAAGGCTGAAAAAAAGAAAAGCTGCAGTGTAAAAATCCTGTTGCTAAAACTGCCTAATGGATTTTAATAAAAATTAATAAGAAGGTCAGAGACTTGTACAAAATAAACTTTTAATATTAAAATTTAGAAATAAGGGCAGGTGTCTAATTAGAAATTATAAAAGAAATTTAAATAAATTTTCTAGTATTCTTCCGACAGTTAAAAAATAAATAATTCTTACAATTAAAGTAAAACCTGAGATGACAACAGCTAAAAATTTCGGAAATCCGAACATTGAATTTATAAAAAAAGATCCGATTGCTTCAACAACAACAAGAATAGGACCTAAAACAAGTAAAGAAGAATTTGGAAAAAAATAAACCATAAGATTTACAATAAAAAACCAAGCCCAGAATATAAAACTGGGTCCCCTGATTGCTTCACCCCCGATAAGAGCTGGAAGCGTATCACTTAATAAAAAAAATATTAATGTAAAATGTATACCGTAAAATTTTGTAACATATAACCCGAAAAGAATAGTCATTTTAAAATCAAAAGGAGATCTGTTTATCTTAGAATGAAAATATGTAAAAACAGCAGAAAATAATGTAATTATACCAAATAAAAAATATCTCTGATTTATAAGAAAAAAGATAATCAGGATAAAGGGCATTGCAAGGATTTTTTTGTCAATTTTATAGATATTTTTAAGAATATCAGTGTCAATCAGTCTGTTACCTCTGTTTGCAGTGATTAAAGATTCTTTTATTCTTGAAATTATTCCCATGCTGTTTAAAATATGAGAAACATTAAAAAACTATAGTTATAAAATTTGTAAAAGCAAATTTTATTTGAGTGTAGCGGGAATGAAAGAAATTAAGGGATTTAAAAAAAAATGAACTTTTAGAAAAGATTGAGTAAAATTAATAAGCATAAATAATAATTAAAATAATTGATGAAAAAAAGGGCAGTACTTACTTTAATAATTTTATTATCATTCATGATCGTTTTTGCTGATCCTGATGAATATGAACCGGACAATTCATTTTCCGAAAGCACACCTTTACCTACAAACAACACTGCACAGACTCATTCTTTTTCTCCTGCAGAAGATGAGGATTTTTTTAATTTTTCTGCAAGATCAGGGACCAAATATATTATAGAAACATTTAATCTTACAAACAGTACTGACACTATGATTTATCTTTATAATAGTAATCAGGAACTGGTTGACAGTAATGATGATATTGTTCTTGGTCTTATCAGAAACTCAAGGATAATCTGGGAATCTGAAAACAATCAAAACATGTTCATTAAGGCAAAAGACTGGAACTCATCATATGATAACGGCATTTATTCAATAAGGGTCAATGAATATCCGGCAATCCAGGAATTAAGTTGCAAAAATAATTCTGAATGGATAGAATGTGAAGATATTAAGTTCGGTTTTAATATAACAAAAATCAGGGTAAACTGCACTTACTATGACCAG
>WJJD01000095.1 GCA_014729915.1 Candidatus Woesearchaeota archaeon
CTCAATAGAATCTCCACAAGAAAATGAATTTGAAATTTTAACACAAGAAGATATTGAAGAAATCCAGGAATTTAAAAAAAATACTAACAATGTTAAAAAGGCATTAATTAGATCATTTGCACCTAATATAAAATATATGGACAAAATTAAAGAAGCATTGTTTTTGACTATTGTTTCTGGAAATAATTCAAATTTGCAAATACGGGATGATATTCATCTAATTCTAATTGGTGATACTGGAACTGCAAAATCAAAATTAAAAGAAAAAACGATGGATATCTGTTTTAAGAGCAGGGAAAGTTCAGGAGGATTTGTCTCCAAAGTTGGACTGATTTGTGGGATAAGTCAAAACTCTTTTTATAACAAACCATCTCTTTCAAAAGGATTATTACCCTTATCTTCAGTAGCTTTTATTGAAGAATTCGGAAACATACCAAAGGAACAAATTAATGATTTAAAACAAGCATTACAGGATCAATATGTAATTTATAGAAAAGCAGGATTTCACGCAAAAATGAGAACAGATTGTTCAGTAGTAGTAATTCAAAATCCTAAAGGGGGTTGTTTTTCTAATGATGATATAAAAAAAGATATTGATTTGCCAGATCCAATATTATCCAGGTTTGATTTAATATTCAAGATAGTTGATAATAAAGATTTCGATAACGAAATATTTAAATCAATGGCTAGCGCTGCCCGGGGAGAAATTAATCAAAAATTGGATTCTGAATTCTTGTCAAAATACTGCTACCATGCAAGAAAAAATTTTAATCCAGTGGTAAAAGGAGAAACTGAAGCTTTATTAGTGAGATATGCTGCAAAAAAAAGAAAAAAGGCAGTAACCGGCTTTTTAACAAGAAAAATATTTAACACTTTAATCAGATTGACTTGTGCCAATGCAAAATTGAGATTATCAAATAAGACAACTATTCAGGATGCGGAGGAATCAATAAAATTAATAGAATTTATGCATGAAAGTATTGGAATTGAATCTGTTGATGAATTGATTATTGGGCCTCAAAAACAAGTTAAGTCATTCCTAGAATTGGCAGATTCTTTTAAAAATGAGGAAGGACTAGTAAATTTAAATATTATAAAAGAGAACATGAACAACATTACTACATATAGATTTGATGAAATAGTCAATGATCTTAAAAAAGATGGTCAAATTTTTGAACCTAAAAAAGGCTATATAAAAAGGAGTTGATAAGAAATGACTAAAGGAAATCAAATGAAAAAATACCTTAGCATTGAAATAGATCTGAACAAGCTGTCAGTAGTTGAATTGACTGAAGCCATTAAAAAAGGAAAACTTAATGTGGCAGCTTTCAAGAACGAGAAAAGGGAAAATGACAAGCACCCATTGTACAAATCCAGGAATACAGCAGTATGGCTGAATTCTTATGATCCGAACAAAAACAAAAGTCAGAACCAAGAGTATGAAGAGGAAATAATCGGATAAAGATATTTAAACCATTTTATTTTTTACAATATTGAAAATAAATGGCAAGAAGAAAAAGCAAAAGTATCTGGCCTGAGATAGAAATAAAAAGAACTCTAGTCTGTCCTTACTGCAATACCAGGAATAAAGTAAGAAGAAAATACTGTAAAGAGTGTAATAGGGGTTTTAACTTAGATAAAAGCCTCAAATAATCAAAAAAATTAAATAAAAACAAATCTATATTCATGTTTAGAGCGGGGAAAAGAGATTAAAATATTTTACAAAATGTTACACATGTAAAACATGGCAAAACTAACAAAATCTAAAGTCAAAAAAGCGATTCCTGGAACTCACGGCATAGTCACGAACTTAGCAGATAAATGCGGAGTCTCCCGGGTACACATGAGCCGATATATTCATTATGATAGAAATAAAGACTTGTTGCAATTGTTAAAACATGAACGAGAACGGTTGATTGACATAGCTGAAAATAAGCTCTTTCAAGAAATTGAAAAAGGAAACACTAAGGTTGTAAAATGGTTCCTCTCAACACAGGGAAAAAGCAGAGGCTACAGCAAACGCCAGGAAATTAAACATGAAACTGATATAAAGCCAGTTATGAGTTTTGAAGAAGAATATAAGCGGTTCAAGGAGCTTGAGGAAAAAAATGAAACCAAATAAACAACAAAAAATATTTGTAGAATTTTATCTTAAACACCAGATGAATGCCACTAAAGCGGCTAAAATGGCAGGTTATTCTTCTCCTTCTTATGGCAGAGAACTTATTATGAAACCACATATACAGGAATCAATAAAAAAACAATTCAAAGAAAAGAAAGAAAAAATAAGTTTACAAGCTGAAGATGTCATAATGAATCTTAAAAATATAGTTTTCGCAGATATTACCCAATATGTCCGCCTAAAAAACGGAAAGGTTAAAATAAAAGATTTATCTAAGGCTGATACTTCTGTAATCCAGTCAATCACACAGACAAAACACGGTATCAAGTTAAAATTATATGATAAGATGAAAGCTCTTGAACTTCTTGGAAAATATTTTGCTTTATTCACCGAGAGAGTAGAGCATACTGGAGAAATAGAGTTATTAGAGAAAGCAAAGCAGATTCTTGATAGACCTGATTAATTCTATGAGTGGATAAATACGCACGTAAACGAACGAATTTAACAGTAAAAAATCAATATATTAATAACTAATACAGCAATAAGCAAAATAATAATACCCCACAGATAAAAATTATTATTTTTCAGAAATTCTTTAAGATTATCATTATCTTGTTTTTCATAATGAACACACATAATTGTTATAATAACTATTATTATCTCCAGAAATATCATTGCAAGAGATTGTCTCTCTGTTTTGC
>WJJD01000096.1 GCA_014729915.1 Candidatus Woesearchaeota archaeon
ATGAAGAAGTTCACAAATCCCAACACTATTTTGCAGATGAAGAAAAATCAAAAAAACAAGAATATCCACTGGTCTGGCTGGTAATTGACGAAGCACACGAGTTCCTGCCTGTAAGTGGAAAAACTGCAGCAACAGATGCTCTAGTCACAATATTAAGAGAAGGAAGGCAGCCGGGAATATCATTGATACTTGCAACCCAGCAGCCAGGAAAGATTCATACAGATGTGATGACACAGTCAGATACAATACTTTCTCACAGGATAACTGCAAAATTAGATATAGATGCACTTGGCATGCTCATGCAGTCCTATATGAGGCAGGGACTTGACAAGTTCATAAATGAACTTCCCAGAGTAAAAGGGGCAGCAATAATTCTTGATGACAACAATGAGAAGATGTATCCCATGAGGATAAGGCCCAGATTCACCTGGCATGGAGGAGAGGCACCTACAGCAGTAAAAAAACAAAAAAAAATTTTTGATTTTAAAAATGATTGACACAAAAAAGCCTGTTATAATAGGAAGATCAGTTGAAAATGTAAAAAAATATGGAAAATTAGGCTGCATCTATGTGGGGAACAAGTATCAGGAAATCGATGTCTATAACACAAAGCTGTGCAATCCTGTGTATCTTGATGTTTCAGGAAGCCATGTGATTTCTGTTTTCGGAAAAAGAGGCTCAGGAAAATCATATACTTTAGGAGTTATTGCAGAAGGCTTTGCAATGCTTGATAAAAAAATAAGAAAAAATCTTTCATTGATACTTGTTGACACCATGGGTGTATACTGGACCATGAAAAAGGCAAATATTGAGCAGGAAAAGCTTTTAGAAAAGATGAATCTAAAACCACAGGGTGTTGATGTGAAGATTTTTACACCTGAAAAGTTTTTTAAAGAGTATAAACAAAAAGGAATACCGACAGATTATCCTTTCTCAATAAAACCAAGCGAACTTGATTCAGACGACTGGCTAAAAACATTCAAGCAGAAAAAATTTTCTCCCTTAGGTGTATTGATAAATGATATAATATCCGAATTAAAAAATAAAAAAAAAATATTTTCAATTTCAGAGATAATTGATGCAATAAAAGAGAACAAGGAATTTACTCATGAAGAAAAAATGGAAGCTGTTGCTATGTTTAAGCTTGCTGAATCATGGGGGATTTTTTCAGACAAGACAACTGAAATTGATTTTTTAGCCTCTCCGGGTCAGATTTCTGTTCTTGATGTGAGCTGTTATGCAACACTTCCTTCAGGATGGGATGTAAAAGCAATGGTTTTAGGACTGATCTCAAAGCACTTGTTCATAACAAGGATGGAAGCTAGAAAAGATGAAGAATTCTCAATGATTGAAAATGAAGAAACCTGGATAAAAAAGACAAAACCTCAATCTGAAAAAAAACATAAGACACCCTTGGTCTGGATTTTGATTGATGAAGCTCATGAGTTCTTAAAAAAAGAAGAAAAAGATAAAAATGCCGCAACAGAACCATTGAAGATAATTATGAGGGAGGGAAGGCAGCCGGGAATATCCTTGATACTTGCAACACAGCAGCCAGGAAAAATACACACAGATGTGATGACACAATCAGATATTGTTCTCTCACACAGGATAACAGCAGACATTGACATCAAAGCATTGATGCTTCTTGCACAGAGCTATAATCGGGATGGTATAACAGAAGCAATGGAGGATCTTCCCAAAAAAAAAGGGACAGCAGTAGTCTTTGATGACATGAATGAGAGGATTCATGAGATAAAGATAAGACCTAGAGTCAGCTGGCACGGCGGCGAATCCCCGAATGTGCTTACTATGTAAACCTTTATAAAAAATAATTTCTTCTGGTTTTTAAAATGGATTTCATGGAATTTTTAAAATCAAGAAGGAGCATAAGAAAATATAAAGAAAAGCCTGTAGAAAAAGAAAAAATCAAAAAATTGATTGAGGCCGCGGTCTGGGCACCTAACGCAGAGAATGATCAGCCCTGGAAATTTATTGTCATAAATGATCAGCATAAGATGGATCTTATTCAGGATGTATCTGTCCAGGGAGCAGCTGACTTTTTTTTAGCACAAAAAGAGCATCTTCAGGAAAAATTCAAAAAACTTGATTTAAAAAGAAGAAAAAAACTGATTCTTGGTTTTACAACAGGCGAATTTTTTGCATTCATAAATACAGCTCCTGTATTAATTGTTGTTCTTGCTGATATAAAAAAGACACCTTATGCAGTGGCCTCAGCATCAGCAGCTTGTGAAAACATGCTTCTCATGTCCCACAGACTCGGCCTTGGTGCATGCTGGACAGTAATTGGTGCCGTAGATAAGACAAACCGGGAAAAAGTAAAAAAAATCATCGGTTATGATGACCCAAAATGGGATGTTGTCGCAATTGTTCCTGTCGGATATCCTGATCAGGATCCATCCAGAAAATCAAGGATGAGAAAACCAGTTGAAGAAGCGATTGACTGGCAGTAGTTATTTTTTCTTGAATATGCCTAGAAAGTGTGAGCTTGTCTCAGCAACAGCAGGATGTGTGCA
>WJJD01000097.1 GCA_014729915.1 Candidatus Woesearchaeota archaeon
AATAATTAATAGCCAGAATATTTATATTATTGTATGAATTAATTTTTATTAAAAAGAGACGGAGGTTGACTAAAATGGCGAAAGTCAAAGTATATTCAACACCAACATGTCCTTGGTGTACTCGTGCAAAACAATTCTTCAAACAGAACAACATTCAGTTCGATGATCTTAATGTTGCTGAAGACAGAAGAGCTAGAGAAGAGATGGTTGATAAATCAGGCCAACTTGGAGTTCCTGTGATTGATATCAACGGACAGATCGTAGTAGGTTTTGATGTTAACAGGATTAATGCAGCTATGGGTGCTGCATGATTTTCTTTTTTATTTAAAAGAGGTAAAAAAATGACAAAAGAATGTAAGTTATTTTATGATAAAGTTGCTTTAAATAATTCAGATTCTATTTTTTATTGTGTCAAGTGCCTTGAAAGCTATAGTTAAAATATGAATTTTAGTCATACAAAAAATTTATTTTCGGAGGGGAAAAAATGGTAAAAATCAATAGTAAAGCTCCAGATTTTTCAGAAGATGCTTTTATAAACGGTGATATTAAAAAGATAAGCCTTTCTGATTATAGGGGAAAGTGGGTTGTCCTGTTTTTTTATCCGGCTGACTTCACTTTTGTGTGCCCCACAGAATTAAGAGAACTTGCTGACAATTATGAAAAGTTTAAAAGGTTGAATGCAGAAGTGATTAGTGTGTCTACAGATACAGCATTTGTACACAAGGCCTGGCATGACACCTCTGACTCGATAAAAAGAATAAAATTTCCAATGGCCGCTGACCCGGCCAGAAGAATAACAAGATCGTATGATACTCTGATTGAAGAAGAAGGCTTATCCTTAAGAGCAACCTATCTTATTGATCCTGAGGGGTATATAAAAGCTTATGAATTTCATAATAATGATATTGGACGTAGTATAACCGAGATCATGAGAAAGCTTCAGGCTGCCAAATTCGTTTCTGAAAATAGCGGAAAAGTATGTCCCATGAACTGGGAGCCCGGGAAAAAATCACTGACTCCTGAATCTAACCTGATCGGAAAAATTTAGGAGATGAAGATGATGTTTACAGATGAAGAGTTACAGGAAATCTGCATGACATGTGAGAAAAAAATAGAGAATAATGAAATAGATTCTGTCTTTTATTGTCTGGAATGTGCAAGTTTGTATCGAAAAAATTCAGAATAAGTTTAACTACAGTTCTCTTAATTCTTTTTCAACTCGCTGGCTCCATTTCTTTATAATATCTAGAATCATCTTTCTAATCTTGTCCTTATGCTCTATATTATAAAGATAGACATAACCTCCATTTTCCAAGTTCACCTGTTTTCTCCTGAGGATATCTTTTTCATAGAGTTTTTTTACAGATCTCTGGACAGTTGTGAGATTTAGTCCCAGGAATCTTGAAAGATTTTGTGTTGAATACCAATCATTTTTATTCTCCATCTGAAACAAAAATACTTCATAATCTGATTTTGACAACCCAAAACTACACTTGATAATATCTGAAATCTCAAATTGCCTGCATGCAAAATTTATCATTTTCTCCTCCTGTACCTCTCCTTAATTACGGGAATAATATATGAAGACAATATCAATAAAAGGCTTACCCAGGAATAGTTTCTGGGTAACCTCAGCATCACAACTGCTGAGAAAAATAAGAGAGCTATTCCTTCTTTTGTACAAAACGGGCTGGTTATTGAACTGCAGGTAGGGCCCAGCTTAACCCGATTTTTCTTTTTTTGATTTGGCATAAACATACTCTTCTCTTTTGGCCTGTTTTTTCTGAATCTCAAGATAAACGTTGTATGCTGCTATTGATCCCTGGGAAGCAGCATTTATTATCTGTTTTAATTTGTTGTTCGTAATGTCACCAGCAGCATAAAATCCTTCTATGTTAGTTTCCTGATTATTGTCTGTTACAATGTAATCTTTTTGTGTGATAAGACCAAGATTTTTCACAACAGCAATATCTGGTTTTGAACCTATCTCAATAAAAACACCATCTAAATCCAGATTTTCTCCTGATTTGAGATTAATTCCTGTAACAAATTTATCTCCATTTATCTGAGTGATCTCGTCATTGAATATGATCTGTATTTTTTGATTTTTTTTAACAAGTTGTATCCATGCCGGCTCAGGCCGAAAGAACCTGTCTCTCCTGTATATCTGATAAACTTTTTTAGCATACTCTGTCATTAGAAGAGCTGATGTTAGAGCTGCATCCCCTCCTCCGACTACTGCAACTTTCTTATCCTTAAAAAAAGGCCCGTCACATGTTGCACAATAACTGACTCCTTTACCAAGAAATTTGACTTCTCCTTTTACACCAAGGCTTTTCCATTTTGTGCCTGTCGCAAATATTACAAAATCTGATTTATATACTTTGTCAGAATTGGTAAATACATCAAACCCCTCCTGACTTTTTCTTATGTCAGTAACAGTTTCATAGAGAATCGGAACCTTAAGGTGTTTGACCTGGTTTACCATCTTCTGCATCAATTCAAATCCTGAGATCTCTATGTATGAGGGGAAGTTACAGATCTTATGTGCACGGGCAGCAAGACCTCCGGTTTCTTTTGCAATTACAGTTGTCTTTATCTGGTAACGTGCTGCATAGACTGCAGCAGTAAGTCCTGCTGGTCCTCCACCAATAATTATAAGCTCCTGTTTTTCCATTGAAATCACACTTTTGATAAGGCAGAATCAATCTTTTGTTTTAGCACTTCTTTTGGAGCAAATCCTACAATTCTTTCTACTTCTTCTGCTTTATGAAATAATATTAGACAGGGAATGCCTCTTATTGAAAAATTATCTGATATGTTTTTATTCTGGTCCGTGTTTAATTTGGCAAATTTTAATTTTCCTTTATAATCTTCTGATAACTCTTTAAAGATAGGAGCCATCATCTTACAGGGCATACACCAGCCAGCCCAAAAGTCAACAATTACAGGTGTTTTTCCATTCTCAACAATTTCTTCAAAATTGTTTTGGTCTAATTCTATTACAGTCATTTTAATTCCTCCATTTAGTACTTCGCTTAAAATACAGTACTTCGATAAAATATCAGTATATATTTAAATATTTTGGAGTACTGAAAAAAACCGAGGAAAAAGTGAAGCAGTGTCATTCACAGTTAAACTCATCGAGAGAAGATTGAGAAGTAGAAATATCAGCAGGAACAAAATAAGAATGATTCCGTTTACAATCACTATCACTTGAGAAACGGTCTTGTCCTGTCGTTCCCAAAAGGATCAAAAAAAAATTTTCTTTATTTTCCAGCTAAACACAGATGTGATACTGCAAATGCATGTTCCCCAGGCAATGTCCAACAAAGTCATTTTTAAAGTGTATGGAGAAAGAACAGCATAATTTGTAAAGTCGTAAACACCGTATAGAATCAGACCGTATAATGCTCCGTAACTTATACTTTGATTAGCATTCCTGCTTATAGGTACTGTAAACATGACAATTCCAAGAGGTATTAAGATCCAGGCGAATACTGCTGACCAGACGATTGGATTTGTTCTCAGGATACCAGAGAAAACCTCCTGGTACATTTTGTTCATTACTAAACTAATCCAAACCAAATCAATCCCAAGTAAAAACAAAAATGTGATCAGGTAGTGAGTTATTTTTTTCATTTTCTTTCAAAAAACCATTAAAAAAAATTAATAAACAGGGATATCAATATCCCTGTAATCAAGCTCGATGTTTTTGACTTTCTCAAGATCATCGATCCTGTTTATCCTCAAAAGGCTCGGTGATTTTGTATAGAGAAGCTCTTCAATATATAGGCTTCTCTCCACAGCAGGCTGATACCTGTACTTATTTGTATCAGATATTGAATGCTCAATCAATCCTCTCAGCTCAATATCTGTTTTTGAGATGTCAAAGACCAAGGCTCCGTTGTAGTTGTCTGATGAATCCCTGTAATCATAGCTATAAGCTGGAATCACAAGAAGATTCTTTTCTTTTGAAAACAAAAAGGCCTTATGCTCGTATTCTGCTGTTGAGCTTGCATATCTTGATTCTGAAACATATTTTGCAATCTCTTCAGGATCTTTCACATCTGAAACATCAAACAAAGATATTTTCAATCCTTTTGTCCTTCCTGTCTCTGTAGCATCTCTTCCAATTCCTATAATAGTATCCTCATCATAAGGATGAAGATATCTTGAAAATCCGGGTATTTTTAGTTTGCCAAGTTCTTTTATATTTCCTGGATTGCTCAAATCAATTACAAAAAACGGATCCACCTGCCTGAATGTCACCATGTAAAGCCTGTCGCCAATGAATCTTGTCGAAAAGATTCTCTCATCTTCTGCGAGTCCTTCAAGCTCATCAAGAATCTCAAGATCAGAATCTAAGGTGTAGATGTTGTTTGTCGACTCTGTCCTTTGTTTTTCATACCTTGACCATCTGGGATTAAGAGTTGTTGCTATCCTGAAAATATCATCGTTCTCATCCATGGAAAATTGGTTTATGATGTGCCCCGGAACTTTTCCGTTTGCCTCAGGAGTGATTTCATCCTCATCTACATTTATCCTGTTTATTACTGTAAACTCGAAGTGCTCATATTCTTCAAGTTTCTTTTTCATTAATATTTCTGCCTCATCCTCCAGTTCTTCCTGCTCATCAGGATCAAGGATCTGTGCATACCTCTCATAAATCTCAAAGATTTTCTGGTCTTTTTCAGGTTTTGAGAGAATGGATGGATCAATATCTTTTATTTTTTCAATGAGCTCCCTATCCGCATCTGTAAGATATGGCTCCATGAGTTCCATCATAACCTGCTTTTCTATCTCATATTCATTGATGTACTCTGTATAGGTTATGTAGATGTTGTCCTCGGACATGTAGAGGTTGTTTGAATACTCGACAACAACAGATTCCGAGTTTATGTCTTTTTCAGGATTTTCTATATTCACTGCATGGATATTTACAAAAACAGGATTGTTGTAAGGGATGTTGTAATAATGGATATCCCCGGGTGCTATTGTTGTCTTTACATTCCCTTCCATGATTATTGGCATTGGTACAGGCCTTATCTGGGGAGTTGTGCTTGTCAATAAATAAAAATATCCTGCTTTTTTCCTTGCCCGAAAATAGCTTCCTTCAAATTTGTATTCTTTCTCAAGCTCAGGAACTTCTCGATCTGAAATGTCATAGATGTTTAAGAATGTCATTCCGTATCTAGGAGTAAAATCTATTTTTTTAAAGTAATCAGTGTCATAGAAATTGCCGAAAACCGCAAGATGATTATCATTGATAAATATTCCCGAAGGGTGATTGTCAAGCTTTATTTTTGAGACGATCTCTGCATCCTCTCCAGGATAAGCATCTATTATGAATAATGTGTTTCCGGATACTGTATATATGTAATTTCCGTCTGTCTTAATTATATCTGCCTCATCAATACCTTCAACCTGCACATTTGTCTCTGAATAATCTATATTCCCATCTATGTCTTCTGCTGCTCCAGCTTTTGTTGGTGCCACTGATTCCACCATGTGCATCGAGGCTTCCATCATTGCTCCTCCTCTTGACATATAATAATTTGAGGAGCCTGAAAACTGATTCACAAAGCTGCTTAATTCCGCTTCTGTTGAAAAGGCTTTTGTCTTTATGTCCCTGCTATAATCCATAGTAAAATCATTGTCAAAATCTGTTGTCTGGTCTTTTGATTCCTGGCTCAACAGAGAACAGGAAACAAGAGTTATCATCACTATAAAACTGATCGCATTGATTATCTTAAATTTTGTTTCCATAAATATCACCAATAATATTGAAATGCATTAGTTTATAAATATTTGTTGAAGACTTTGAAATGAGTTGAAGTTATTGATTTACAAAGAAAATCCCCATTATGATTTTTGGGGAACAAAAATAAATGACCGCATCTGGTCAAAAACAGGTTTAAAATAAGCTTTTATTCAAATTTTGATAAGATCAGTTCTGCTATATTTTCTATATATGCTTTCGCATCCCTGGTTCCTGAAGAAGTAATATGGATGAGGTATTTATTCTTAACAATCCAGAGATGATAATAATAGATATCTGGATCATTGAACTGACCTCCATAATCATGCTCACTGTTAACACGAAACCTGCTCTGATCGCCATAAGTATTCTCACTTATGAGCCCTTCAATACTAAACAAATGCGAGGAATCATACTGGTAGGTTTGGTTCAGGTCATTGAAGTTTGTAAATTTCTTTAATTCGATTAATACCTGAGTATCATTTATGCCTTCAATAGTGTAATTACAGAAGCTGTAACGAGCTAAAGCAGATCTTTTATTTGTCTGATACGTTTCTGTACTGCATTCTTTTTCTGCCATATCAAGGCGGAGAAGATCATTGTCATTTAGGACAAGTTCTTTTGTACCTGATATTGAGGAATCCCGGTTTTCCCCTTTCAGTATTGAGCACGCTCCTGAAAATAGAACTAGAATTGCTATAATCAGAGTTG